>JAHEMS010000369.1 GCA_024643595.1 Bacteroidota bacterium | reverse complement strand
CCAGGAATGAATTCAACGCTTTCAACATCCAATTCGGAGGGGCCATTTAGATTCCCGATCGGAAAATTCAGCGCTGGTGCTTGTGTATCCATACCATCGGTAAGTTGAACGAATCGGGTGTTACCGGTAGAATTAAATCCACGGGCATTGATGATCTGAAAGTTGATACTGCTTGATGTCATATCAAGTCCTTTCATATTGATCAGACCTTTATAGTAATTATCCGAAGGTGTATTTTGAACCTCCAGAATACCCATTTTTTCGATGGATACCGGAGATTGTAAAATACTTTCCTCCATGCGAGAAGCTGAAACTACTACTTCTTGACCTAACAGTGTTTGCTCAAGCATAGCGATGTCTATACTTGATGCGTCAGTGGTAACTTCTTTTTCCTGGGTACTGTAGCCAATGAAAGAAAACACTAACGTGAACGGAGGGGCCATATTAACGTTCAGGTTATACTCACCATCTGTATTTGTAATGGTACCGATTACGCGGCCTTTAACAACGATATTAACACCGGCTAAAGCATCACCGGTTCCGCCATCCGTAACCTTTCCGGAGACGGATGTTGTCTGGGCCATGAGAGTTGCAGAACCACATAGCCAGAAGAGTGCAGCAATCAACGCCTTCCTGTAGAGAATATTCATAAGAATTATGGGTTTAATCCTTAAATCTACAAGAAAAAAGGAATATACAAACGATTGCTAAGTTTGTTTTTTGAAAACGAATGAACTGATTTTTATCAGTTTTTCTTTTCGTTTTTGATCATTTCTACCAGTCGCTCACAAAGCGAATTTATCTCATTCGATATTTTTTCATCACCGGTGGCCGATAGGGCACTTTGGGCAATTCCACCCAAACACTCGATATAAAATCGTTTCATTTCATCCAGGGGCATATCCTTGGTCCATAGATCAATCCGCATAGTATTCTTTTGTTGACTATCCCATAAGGATACTGAAATTGATTTTGTTTCTGAAGGAGTGTCTTTTGGCTTATCGGTGGCATCCCAAAGAATACGTTCGGGTATGTTGTTTTGGTCGAGTTCTACAGTGAAGTTGATGGTCGATTTTTTCATATGATCTGCAAGTTAGTAACCGGACTAGTTTTTCCCTTTTTTTGAATCATTTTTTCAATAGCTCGAGATTAACCAACTTATCTTTTCGCCAGGGTTATAAAAAAATCCATGGATGAAGGATTTCTTAAAGCTCCGGCATTCACCACCTCTTTTGGATCTTTTCCCATTAATATTTTTTTAACAGGTGTTTCCGTTTTCTTGCCGCTGATGGTATAGGGCACGTCTGGTGCGGCAATAATTTCATCAGGGATATGCCGGGGGCTGTAGTCGGCTCTAATCGTTTTGTTAATTTTCTGTCTAATTCCGTCAGTAAGTTCAATTCCGTTTTTCATGACTACAAATAGAGGCATCCAGAATTCTCCACTTTCCTTTTCTATACAAATAATCAAACTATCTTCAACTTCTTTGATTTTGCCCACTGCTCTATAGATTTCACTTGTTCCAATTCGAATACCTCCTCGGTTTAAGGTGGCATCGGATCGACCATAAATAATGACACCTTCCCTGGCGGTAATTTTTGTCCAGTCACCATGTCGCCAAACGCCAGGATACATTTCGAAGTAGCTTTCCTTGTAGCGCTTAAATTGGGGATCATTCCAAAAGTAAATAGGCATGGAAGGCATGGGTTTAGTAATGACCATTTCTCCTACTTCATCGGTTAGTGATTTTCCGTTTTCATCGAAGGCTTCCAGGGAGCAGCCCAAGGCGCGGCACTGTATTTCTCCTGAATACACTGGCCACATGGGGTTACCTCCAACAAAAGCACTGCAAACATCTGTGCCACCACTCATCGAAGCTAACCACAGCTCCTTTTTAACTTCCTGGTAGATCCAATCAAATCCCTCAGGAGGAAGTGTGCTTCCTGTTGACCCGATGGATCGTAGAGAAGACAATTCAAAATTCTTTGACGGTTTAATACCGGCTTTAATATTAGCGAGAACAAATCCGGCACTGGTGCCAAAGTGATTGATTCGAGCATCCTGAATAAATTTCCAAAGTACGTAGAGGTCAGGATATCCGGGACTACCATCGTATAAAACCATCGTACTACCGGCCAGTAAACTTCCATGAATGTAGTTCCACATCATCCAACCGGTTGTGGTATACCAAAAGCATCGTTCCCCTGATTTGAAATCATTGTGGAAGGTTCCGTACTTAAGTTGTTCAATTAGAATACCGCCTTGGGAATGGGTGATGGCTTTTGGTAATCCAGTCGTGCCCGATGTGAACAAGACCCAGATGGGATGGCTAAAGGGAAGGCGGATAAAATTCAGAGGCAGGTTTATTTTATTGATTGTTTCTCTCCAATGTGTAACAGGTTTATTAAATAGTAAAGTAGATTTTTCCGACACTATGATTATTTCCTGCAGAGACGGTATAGCCGTGATCAAGTTTTGAATGACTTCCGTTTTGTCAAATACTTTTCCTCCATATTGGTAGCGATCAACCGCGAAGAGTACCGTAGGTCTAATTTGTGAAAATCGATCGATAACAGAAGTCGTTCCAAAATCCGGTGAACAACTCGACCAAATAGCACCGATTGAATTGGATGCAAGAAAAGCAACGGTGGCTTCCGGTATGCAAGGAAGATAGGCGACTATACGATCACCTTGTTTAATACCACGATCTTGTAAAAAATGCTGTAGTGAAGCAACTTGATTTTGAAGCTCTTTCCAATGGACTTCTTTAATATCATTGGATTCTGATTTATAGATGATGGCTGGAAATTGATCGTTCGCTTTTCGGAAAACATGTTCCGCGTAATTAAGTTTCGTTCCTTCAAACCACGAAACGTATGGCATTTCTACTGGGCTGCTTACCTGATCAAAATCTCCATCATGAAGGATGTCAAAAAATTGCCATATCGATTCCCAGAAATCATTGTGATTATCAACTGACCATTGCCAGAGCGATTGATAGTCATTAAAATGAAGTCCCCTTTTTTCCCCAAGCCAGAGCATAAATTGCTTTAGATTGGTATTGTCGCGGCTTTCATTTGTAGGTTGCCAGAGCATAACTATTGCATTAACCGATATTCATTCTCCGTTTTTATTAGCCACTACTATGGTGCAGAACCGTTATTGACGGATGTGCTTATTGACTTTCCAGTACTTTCAGTGCTTCTACTTTGTCCAAATAGAGTTGTTTCTTTAATGATTCCAGATCACCGAATTTACTATCGCTACGAATGAGTTTTATAAAAAATACGGTGAGCGATTCTCCATAAATTTCTTTGTTAAATTGGAAGATGTTTACTTCAATTGACCTTCGGGTGCCCCCGACAGTTGGGCGATTTCCAATATATAACATACCTCCATATTCCTGCCTATCGTGAATTACTTTTACAGCATAAATGCCTTCGACAGGCACTAGCTTATCATGGGAATCCGGGTCAATATTAGCGGTGGGGAAACCCAACACTCTTCCCAATTTATCTCCTTTTATTATTCTTCCACTTAATGAATATCGGCGACCTAAAAAGTGAGTGGCCGTATCGATATCTCCATGCTCCAATGCCGTTCTTATTTTCGATGAACTTACAGCGACATGATCAATATCTTGTTGTGGTATTTCCTCCACGTCAAATCCATAAGTCGGACCGTTAAGTTTTAATTGTTCAAAACTTCCTTCACGATTTTTCCCGAAACGGTGATCGTACCCGATGACCAGTTTTTTAGTACCAATTGTTTTTACCAGAATATTAGTGATGAATTCTTGTGATGAAATTTGCGAAAATTCTTTTGTAAACGGGATTCTAATCAGATGATTAACATTCTGTTGACGAAGTAACTCCGCTTTTTCTTCAAATGTATTAATTAGTTTCAGGCTGATGTCCGCAGGTTTCAGAATCAAACGAGGGTGAGGCCAAAAAGTGATCACCACACTTTCGCCATTATTTTTCCTGGCAATTTCATGGAGCCGTTGAAGAATTTTTTGATGACCAAGATGTACACCATCAAATGTGCCACTGGTGACTACGGCATAATTTAATCGAACAAAATCATCAAGACTATGGTAGATCTTCATCTAACTTTAAGGATTAATAGCATCGATGGAGGAGGCATCTTTCAAATGAAATTGACCGATTCTTGTGCGACAAAGTTTCGAAAGGTGTGCCCCTACACCCAACATTTCACCGAAATCCCTGGCAATACTTCGTATATAAGTTCCTTTCGAACAAACAATTAGAAAACTTATGATGGGCAATTCGATGGAAGTAATCTCAAACTTGAATACGGTGACTTCACGTGCTTTTAATTCTGGCGCCTTACCTTTTCGGGCAAGTGTATATGCTCTTTTTCCATCAATTTTTATGGC
>JAHEMS010000368.1 GCA_024643595.1 Bacteroidota bacterium | reverse complement strand
GGCAGGATCAGCTAAATCAACTGCCCATTTATTCTCTCCGGCTACTTCATTCAGATAAGGGGTTACCTTTTCTACGCAAGAAGCGCATTTGATATTCGTTTTGAATTTTGCCTTTTCCATACACTTTATTTTCACTCAAATATCGTCACGATACACTTCAGGTTGTTATATCATTTTCTAATTGATTTACATAATTATGAATTTCAATTTCTATCTGCCAAAATCATCCTGTAATCGTACAATGTCGTCCTCATCTGAAGGATTACTGGCTTCTGTATGCTGCCATATTTCGGCCACCATTCCCCATCCACCTGAAAGACCCACAAGGCGATGCCGCTGTCCTTGCTTCAAGGAGATAATTTCTCCCTCTTTCAATTCATGTACTGCTCCTTCCTGATCGGTTTCACTAGTGACTACTCCTGCAACTCCTGCTACCAGCCTCCATATCTCTGCACGCCTGTGGTGATATTGCCACGACAATCTTTTGTTTGCGTCCACCATCAGAATTTTCGGACTTAGTTTTCCGCTGATCTTCAGCGATGAAAAATCCACAGCAGGAAAATACATTTTACCAAATTCCTCTGCCTGAGATTCATCAATCACGAAAAAGCCACCCCATGGTCTGTTAAAATCCTGTGACACTACCGTAAAGCCGATCGTTGATAGATAGGAAGCAACGGATGAAAAAACTGCAGTTCTTCCACCCGTAAGCGATAATTGAGATTCTGATGTATTCATAAAAAGAGAAACTAATAATTACATATCAATAGGATACAGCCTTTAAAAATACGAAGATAATTAAATGAAAAATCAATTCGTTGGGGAAGCAATAGGCAACCTCGTATTTTATATTCGATGTGTCTATTTCTGATCCGGCTTGGGTGGAAAATTTCTCAAAACGAGTTTAATGCCTTTGTGAATATTCTCCTCTGAAAAATCAGGATTAAGTTCCATGTAACTTACGGCTACAGATTGCCAAACCATTTTGCTTTCTTCCTTATCAGCCATACCAATAATCACCGTTCCTTTCAGATAATTAACAACTTCACGATCAGACTCCAGAGGTTGGTAATATACCGGAGAATCTTCCGCCCGGTGATAGAGGATCGCTTGTTCATCCTTTACGGTGATGGTAAATCCTATCAACAAATCCGGATTGGAAGCGTCTTCTTTAAGCCCTTTACTCTCCAACTCCTCGACTAGCGCTGTTTTAAGACTTTCCCGAAGTAATTCATCATCCAGGTATTTTGGTCCTTCAAAATCAAATTTACATCCATTCATCCAGCAAAACGTTTTGTACTTGCTAAAGTCAACGTTGTGATCATAAATTTCTTTTACTTCCATTCTGCAACTGATGTGCAACAAAATAATAGAAAAGAAAATTGCCAATTTTTTAACCACGCCATGTATTTTCATACTCAATAATAATAAAGATTACCTATTAAAATGATGACATAAATCATAACTTCTGATGGACAAAAAAAACACAATGATCAATCGTAACCTATAGCGTTTATACCCAGGTTACTAAAATGGAAGGATGATCATTTTTTCGGGAAGTTTACGCTCCCGATTGTTTATCTGTAGTTCGTATGTCTGGCGCTCGTTTAATCTACCCAAGGCACACGGGAAGATCGATAAAAATCAATTCCTTTAGCTTTCATTCTGACCCCATGTTGAGCAAGTCTCACTTTGTATTCATCCCAGCTTCTCCCATCTGCCGGTGACCACCCGATTTCTGCTACACCAATAAGCCGTGGGAACAACATGTATTCTATATCATCCATGGTGGCAATCGTCTCTGTCCACAATGGCGCTTCAACGCCCATGATTTGATTATGCTCAATGCCATCCACCTGCGATGCTGGATCCCAATTATATGACTCATCCACTTCGATATAAGCAGCCCAATGCAAACCTAAGCGAGAGGTTGAATCATATTGCATATCCAGATAAACGCGCTTTGACGGTGACATGATTATTCTTGCTCCCTTGCTTGCTCCTTCCTGTGCATACTTTTCATTTGACCAGTGTTGCAAAATGGCATTCTCATCAATATTGGCTTGTCCAATTTCTTCCCAACCAATCATTTGCTTTCCGTTGGCTTTCACAATTTCACTAAAGCGGTTGATGAAAACGATATAGTCTTCTTTTTTTGTTACGTGTGCCTCATCACCACCAATGTGCAAATAAGGACCCGGTGTTATCTCTGCCAATTCACGCAATACATCATTTACAAATGTGAAAGTAGATGGCTTTGCCAAGCTAAGCGTGCTGAATCCCACTTCAATCCCTGTGTATAGTTCAGTAGGTTTTTGCTTTCCACCAAGGATGCCCTGCGTTTGCATGGGACCTTTAAACTGACCCTCTACAGGAACTTTAATACCAGAATTCAATTCTCCATAAGAGGCCAGCGCTGAATTGATATGACCTGGCAAATCAATCTCCGGCACTATAGTCATATAACGATTCGCTGCATAGGCAACGATTTCCTTGTATTGCTCTTGCGTATAGTACCCACCTTTACCTCCACCAACTTCTGTACTTCCACCATGGATAGCCAGATTAGGCCAAGATTTAATTTCAATCCTCCAACCCTGGTCATTCGATAGCCCCAGATGAAGTACATTCATCTTATAGGCACTGATCATATCAATGTAGCGTTTTACGTCATCCACGCTAAAAAAATGTCGCGCCACATCAAGCATAGATCCTCTCCATTCATAGGTTGGATAATCGATGATGGTACCTGTGGAAATTTGATAGCCATCTTTTGAGGTTTCAACCTGGGTAGTTGGAAATAATTGCAAAAGTGTTTGAACGCCCATATAAATTCCTGCTGGATGATTTGCCCTGATCGTAATCATGTCAACATCAATGGTAAGCTCATACCCTTCTTTGCCAACGTTAGAATTAGATCCACCTAGCACCAAATAAACATTACCTTCTTTTGGTGCACCATTGGCAGATTCAACTTTTGGACTAAATCCAGTCACGTCATTCAACTGTGATGAAAGATACTTGCCTATTTTGATCAGCTCCGTACTTTCTCCTTCTACCAATATTTCAGTGGAAGCTGCAAATAAAAATTGTTTTCCAGTTGAAACGACTGAAACCGGCTTAGGGATTATACTTTCTTTCGCAAGATCTGTAACTGGCTCATTATTGCAGGATTGAAAAATCATCGCTGCTGCAATGGCGATGAAATGGGAGTTGATTCGCAAGTTGAATTTCATAGATAACTGGTTATAATTTTCGGGTGCGAATGTAACTAAAATTCAACACCTAAAAATGATAACTATCCGAGTGGTCAAGTCTTTTTACACGCTATCAACCAATCCCATGGGTATGGATCCTTCAACCATCTTGGCGGAGATGAAAATTCCGTATTCCATTCATATTCAATCTTATCTAGCTTTGTTATAAGAAACCCAGCCTCTTTGAATATGACGTGGATCTCTGGAGCTGTGTAGTGCTTTGTAGGCACACCATCAATATGAACAATACCTTGCAGTATTTCTCTTTTGTCTCCTTTGAAATAATGAAATTCCTGATTTTCAATATCCTTAGGTTTAACGCCTTCCCTACGATAAAGATCGATTAGTCGCCAGGATGAAAAAAGTGCAGATTCCAATGATGGCAAAACAATTAACGCTGTGCCACCCTTTTTCAGTGACCGAAAAATATTTTTAATCATAATCATATTCTTCTCTATCACTGGGAACATGATCACATTGCAACAAAACGCGAAATCAACTCGCGGCAATCTTAGGTTCCTTTTTGTAAGATCCGCCTGCTTCAAATCCACATTGGTAAAGCCACGCTGAGCGGCTTGTTTCAATAATCCTTTTGAAATATCAAGGCCCAGAATATGTTTGAACAACGGAGCCAAATAAGGGAATGACTTTCCATTGCCACAACCAAAGTCGATTACGGTTTTGGATAAATCAGCGTGTTTCTTAAAATTTCTGGGGAGTTTCTTTTTCTTATCGCTCAGAAAAACATCAAATATTTCATTATTATAACTCGGTGCAATTCGATTCCAATGGTCCTTTTCGTTTAACATCAATTCCTAAATTAACGATTCAAAAAAATAGAACAGTTTCAATTTTCAATTTTACCGCCTCCGTTTTGATTTAACTTTACATATTCCTTTGTTAAGGTGTCAATAATCTCACCCATTGGCCGGATGCTATGAACATGTTCGATCGCCGGGCCTGCACACCAAACGGTTTTATAAGTGGCTCCAAAAGCAGCTTTTTCCACTTGCTTCATTCCTCTGTAGGCGATGATCATTTTCACATATTTCTTCAACGTTTTATTCCGATTCAACATTCGTTCCAAAAATGTTGCCTTAGTACCCATCTGCTGGACGTAAGGTGTATTAATTACGGTTAATGCCGAAC
>JAHEMS010000367.1 GCA_024643595.1 Bacteroidota bacterium | reverse complement strand
CCCGGGTTGTGTAGTCCAGACTTCCATTACTCTGCCAGAGGTTGGTTCAGTGAGAATCGCGGCTAATGATAATCCGTCCCCTTTCCGATTCAGCACCCAGTTGTGATCGTATCCTTTACCATTGACCAGCTGAATATCGCTGCCATTAATTCGTTCTCCGATTGGTGTGGTTTTGGTAAAATCGAATGGTGTGCCCTTTACCGCTTTTAATTCTCCCGTTGGTATTAATCCTTCATCCACAGGCGTGAACATATCAGCGTTTATATATAGAGAGTGATCTAGTATGGTTCCATTGCCAGCCCCTGCTAAATTAAAATAGCTATGCTGGGTCAGGTTCAAGATCGTCGTCTTATCCGTGGTGGCTTCATAATCAATAACCAACTCGTTATCATTGGTTATCGTATAAGTAACCTTAATATTTGCATTCCCGGGGTAGCCCTCTTCACCGTCTTTACTGGTATAATAAAGAATAGCACTGCTGTCTGATACATTTTCTATTTTCCAGTCGACATTATGAAATCCCCCAGGCCCTCCGTGCAATGCATTGACTCCATTGTTAAGCGTTAACTG
Organism: Bacteroidota bacterium; assembly: GCA_024643595.1. Taxonomy (GTDB): domain Bacteria; phylum Bacteroidota; class Bacteroidia; order Cytophagales; family Cyclobacteriaceae; genus ELB16-189. Next base: position 3,850 of record JAHEMS010000367.1, on the reverse strand, counting down.
AAACTCCTCCCCTTCCAGCATGAACTTACCTTTGGCGATACGATTGCCGTACCGGCCAACCAAGGCACCAAAGAAGGGATTGCCGCCAGGGTATTGTGAAGCGGAATCATACCCCAGCACAACATCACCAATTAGGCCATTTTTATCAGGCACCCATAATGAAATAATTTTGCCGCCATAGGGGGTAATGGTTGCCATCATCCCATTTTTATTTGCAATGGTATCTACAGTTTCATTTAAGGATGAACCCTTACTCTCATTATCCTGCTCCATAGCCTCATGCTTTTTTTCTGAAGTACAAGCTGCCCCTAAAAGAGCGCTTACCAATAGAATCATTGAAATTTTTTTCATTGCCTCAATATAAATAAAAAAAAGTGAGGCAATGCAAACATTGACGCCAAAGGAAAATCCACGATCTACAAATCGTTTTGGAAGCCGGTATGAAAAGTATGGAACCCGAACCGTTTATGTTATTGCAAGGGGTCGCTACCAAAGTAACTGCTGCGCCTTTCTGATTCCGTTTTCCGAGTCATCGCTTCCATAATTCTGGATAAAAATCCTTTGTCCCTGGAGTGATGCCTTGGTTCCAATTTAAACGAAAACCATCTCGCAACGAAAGAGGAGTAGATTAATGCCATAGATTAAAAAATTAAAAAAATACTATAAACTTACTTCAGCCATGTATAAAGATCAGTAGTGGTGACACTCTATATCAATGAGCAAAGTTATACAAAGTTTACACTTTTATCATTGATCAGTAATAATTTATTGAGCCCACCTTTACATCAAGGGTTACCATTAGTTCAAGTTAGCTCAGCATGCAAATGATGTTAATCTAATTCTGCACTGATCAGCATCATTGGTAATAATGTTTTTTAAAAACACTTTTACGGAGGACAATTGAATTAAATATTGGTGAAGAATAATGGCGCTAAATGTCCATAATGGTTTCAAAATAACAAGCAGTGAAGATATTGATGTTCGGCTGGGAATTTCCGCCCCACATTTCAGGTGGACTTGGAACCGCGTGTTTTGGGCTTACAAAGGCATTGACGAAAGTAAATACTCAAATACAGTTTGTAATTCCTAAAGCAGATGGTAAACCATCAGGAGGCTTTGTTAAAATCATAAACGCCAGCAACATTAAAGTATCACTTGAACCTGAAAAAGGTCCAATTCTTCCCGAAGAATCCGTGTTGCTTACCGGGACGAAAGAAATCCATAAGGGAATCACCAATATGATAACCATGGTCGTCCGCTCCGGTATCATGCCTTATACCACACAGGCTGTACTATCTTTTGGAGAAAGTTCACTTTCAAGCACCGACATTGAAAAATGGAATTATCAATTTCCGACAAACTTGCATATTAAAAAAGATGGCAAGCCGTGGCTCCAATATCAATTTTCGGGTGGCTATGGCCTCAACCTGCTGGAAGAAGTAAAGCAGTACGCCATTACAGGGGGTGAAATTGCCAGGCAACGAAACTTTGATATTATTCATGTGCACGACTGGCTAACCTTTGGCGCAGGCATCGCAGCAAAAAAGGTGAGCGGAAAACCATTGGTTGTTCAGGTTCATTCAACAGAATTTGACCGCAAAGGAAAAAATATTGATGAGCGAATCTTTGATATGGAGCGCGAGGGCATGGAAGCCGCAGACATGGTGATCACGGTAAGTCAGTGGACCAAAAATATTGTTACCAGCAAATATCACATCCCTGAAAGCAAAGTTCAGGTGGTACACAATGGCGTGATATCCAAAAAACAAAACAAGGCATGGCTACGACCAACCATTGGAAAAAAGGTGATCACCTATTTGGGAAGAATTACCTACCAGAAAGGGCCCCAGTATTTTGTTGATGCTGCAGCGCGCGTGCTAACGCGATTTCCAGATGTGCATTTCGTGATGGCCGGCTCCGGAGATCAACTGCCTAAGATGATTGAACGGGCGGCGAAATTAAAGATATCCGCACACCTGCATTTTACTGGCTTCCTGAAAGGAGAACAGGTAGATCGAATATGGTCTGTGTCCAACGCGTATGTGATGCCCTCCGTATCTGAGCCGTTTGGTATTTCCCCGCTGGAGGCGGCGCAGGCCGGTGTGCCGGTGATTATCTCTAAACAATCCGGAGTAGCTGAAGTTGTAGAGCATGCCATCAAAATAGATTTCTGGAATGTGGAAGCACTCGCTGATGCAATCTGCAATCTGCTAACTCACGAAAGTCTGACCAAAACATTAAAACGAAAAAGCGAAAAAGAGATCAGCTCCATAACGTGGGATCGGGCAGCAAAAAAAATAAACAAGCTATATCATGAACTCAACGCTAAATCCAAAGACGCAATACCTGAATCTGTACTTTCAGGTTCATCAACCCAGGCGATTAGGTCAATTTAGTTTTTTTGACATTGGCACTAACCGCGACTATTTTGATGATGGACTCAATCAGGTGATCATGCGCAGGGTAGGTAAGCAATGTTATTTGCCGGCCAATTTGTTGCTGTTGAAATTGATCCATAAACATCCGGAAATTAAAATTACTTTTTCTATTTCCGGTTCAGCATTAAAACAATTGGAGGTATTTGCCCCAGCCGTACTGGAAAGCTTTCAAATGCTCGCCGCAACAGGAAATGTAGAATTTCTTTCAGAGACCTATTATCATTCACTAGCGTTCCTCAACAGCCCTGACGAGTTTCAAACCCAGGTAAGAATGCATGTCAATAAAATCAAAAAACTATTTGGTGTTACTCCCACCGTATTTCGTAACACCGAATTAATTTATAATGATGAGATTGGAAGACTGGCTGAACAATTCGGTTTCAAGGGAATTATTACGGATGGTATTGGTCGTATCTTACACCACCGAAGTCCGAATCACTTATATCAGCATGCGGATACTGATATGAAAATTCTTCTAAGAAATTTCCGGCTAAGCGATGACATTGCGTTTCGCTTCACGCGAAAAGATTGGAAGGAGTGGCCACTCACGCCAAAGAAATATGTGGCATGGTTAACATCATTTCCCAGGAAGGAAAAAATGATCACCCTCAGCATGGATTATGAAACCTTTGGAGAGCACCAAAAGAAAGACAGCGGTATATTTAAATTTTTAGAATCAACGCTGATCAAAATCGCTAAAAGTAGGGAGATAAAAATGATCACCCCATCTGAAGCCATTCAGCTTTTAGTGCCGGCAGGATGCATCCACGCCCCTGAAAGCATATCATGGGCGGATGAAGAACGAGATTTATCTCCCTGGCTCGGAAACGATATGCAACAAGATGCCTTTGATACCCTGAGCCACATGGAGTTTCCATTGAAAAGGATTGGGAACCGCGCTTTATTAAATACCTGGCGCTATCTTCAAACCAGTGATCATTTTTATTACATGTCTACAAAAAAGGGAGAGGATGGAAGTATCCATAATTATTTCAGTCCATACCCTACACCTTACCAGGCGTTTATGAATTACATGAATGTACTCAGTGACCTTGCCTTAAAAATTGAGCAGCATAGAAATTTGCCTGCAAAGGAAATATCATACCATGGGATGCCTTCTATTCTATCCGTAAATTAAAGGTTAGGAAAATCAAGGTTAGGAAAATCTTAGCCATGTTTAAGTTGTTATCCCTCGATAACAGACAAAGAGCGAAAGCCATTAGTCGGGAACAAATATTACTTTGGCGTTGATACAATAACGCTTGATGCCATTTTTAATTTTAACACGCTGATCTTTGATATAAACCGACTTCACATTGTGAATGGTTTCAGAAATGCTGTCAATTGCTTTTCTGGTGGCATCCACCCAACTCAACGTTGACTCGATACGGATTTCGGCAATTTTTAAAATA
>JAHEMS010000017.1 GCA_024643595.1 Bacteroidota bacterium | reverse complement strand
CGTGTGATGATTTCTTTTTTGCCGTGCAATGTCTCCGCTCGCCTCATCATTGCAGGCAGGGTAAGTTGGAAGTTCATCATCAAGCCATTCATAAGCAAAGTTGTTTTGTGTTCTACTTTAAAATATTAAAACATTGACGACCCCGAGAACCATGATCCATTACAGACCTTCATCGGGCAAGGGTGCGGTGAACGAAAGGGATATTAACAGGCTACCTAATTTTAATGAAACCTAACAGGATTAACAAATAAGGTCCTTCTTACTGATGACTGAGGGATTATTCCACTACATTATAAATCACCACCGGGCTCGTTTTATTTTTTAAGGAGACTTCACCTACCCATTCGCACTTGAAGGATGATTTAATCTTCTCATAGGCCGTTTTGTTTATAATAATCTGTTCAGGAGCAGCGGTATTCTGCAGGCGTTGTGCGGTGTTTACGATGTCACCAATGACCGTGTAATCCAATCTTCGCAAGGTGGCTGATCCGATGTTTCCGGAAATCATTTCTCCCTGATTAATTCCGATCGAGACTTTTGGGGTAAAGCTTAATTCTGTCGGCAGCGAATTTATTTTTCTTCTGATGGCCAGGGCGGAATCTACCGCGCGATCGAGACTAAATTTCCCCTTGTACACGGCCATCACACAGTCGCCCATGAATTTATCAATGATCCCTTCCTGATTAATGACTTCTTTCACAATCAGATCAAAGTAGTTGTTGAGCATTTTAACGACAACATCGGGTGGTTCTTTTTCACTGATGGAAGTAAAACCACAGATATCGATGAATGCCACAGAGGCTTCAATAGTTTCATTAGCGATTAATGAAGTTTCAAATTCACGCGTGTTCATGAATTGCAATACGTTCTGGTCGACATACATTTTCAAAATGTTGTTCTCCTTGATTGCCTTCATGGTATCTTTTAGCTGATTCACATGGCGAATTGTTTTTTCCATGGTCACTTCCAGGTCATCAAAGTTTACTGGTTTGGTCACAAAATCAAACGCACCGCGATTCATGGCCGTCCGGATGTTATCCATATCGCCATAGGCCGAAACCATCACCGTCTTGGTAAGCGGAGACATTTCACTGATTCTGGAAAGCAAGGTGAGGCCATCCATTTCCGGCATGTTGATATCGCTTAATATCATGGCGATATCTGGTTGTTCCTGGATTTTTTTTATGGCATCATTGCCATTAATGGCAAAGACAAACTGATAATGTTGTTCCCTGATTTTTTGCCGGAATTTTTGCCGGATAAGCACTTCCAAATCAGTCTCGTCATCAGCTACGAGAATTTTTGTCATTTGTCGGATAAGTTAAGTTTTTCTTTCAGCATGGTAAAATCTACCGGTTTGGTGAGGAAATCATCAGCACCTAATTCTTTGGCTATTTTGTGATTCTCCGCATCGCCATAGGCAGTGATCATCATGACCACCGGAGGCGGCTTCATATATTTTTTCTTTACGTTCTCCAGCAATTGCAGACCACTCATACCCGGCATATTAATGTCGGAGAGAATCAACATGGCTTCATGTTCCCATTTGTTCAGTTGAATGAGGGCATCTTCCCCGGAAAAGGCAAATACAAATTCCACCTGTCCGCTTCTGATTTCTTTTCTGAAACGCTGTTCAAATAAGATTTTTACATCCTGTTCATCGTCTACAACTAATATCTTCATAGTCATAATTTAGTTAGGCAATATAATAATAAATGTAGTCCCTTCTCCTTCCGTGGTTTCCACTTTCAATTCTCCACCATGCGCTTTGGTTACGATTTCGTAACTCATGCTCAGCCCTAAACCGGTTCCCTTTCCCGAAGGTTTTGTAGTGAAGAAAGGCTGGAATATTTTTTCTATGATGGTTTGAGAGATTCCGTTTCCGTTATCACTAACCCGTATCTCTACGTGCCGGGCCATTCTTTTTGTATTCACGGTTACGGTAGGTTCATAATCAGCCGTGACTGATTGATTTTTTCTCTCCGTGACCGCATAGAAAGCATTGATGATCAGATTGAGAATTACCCGGCCCATATCCTGTGGTACAACGTTGACCGTGCCTACATTTTCATCAAAGCTGGTCTTTATTGCTGCATTGAAAGCTTTGTCTTTGGCACGAAGGCCGTGATAAGCCAGTCGTAAATATTCATCCGCCAGTGCGTTTATATCGGTAGGGTCTTTCACACCAGAACTGCTTCTGGAATGCTGTAACATCCCCTTCACAATACCATCGGCACGCTTGCCATGAAAGATGATCTTTTCTTCGTTGTCGATAACGCTCCTGGCGATAAGTTTAGCCTCATCAAAGTTCCCAATGGAGATCTCCTCATTCATTTCCAGCAACAACTCTTTATTCACTTCAGAAAAATTATTAACAAAGTTGAGTGGATTCTGAATTTCATGCGCAATGCCGGCAGTGAGTTCACCTAAGCTGGCCATCTTTTCGGATTGAATGAGTTGCTGCTGAGTTGACTGAAGTTCGTTCAATGTGGCATCAAGCTTTCTGTAAGCGGAAGCATTGTCAAGCGCAATGGCTGCATAGTTGGCCAGGTTCCTCAACAGGTTTACGTGGTACTCCGTGTACGCGTCTTTTTTGAAACTCTGCGTGGTAATAACGCCAATGACCTGATCTTGTAACATCAATGGCATGTAAATAATTGAGTTTGGAGTTTTACCCTCTAAAGGTTTTCCGTAGGTCTTTATATATTTATCGTATTCGTTCTCAAAGTCTGAGATTACAATTTCTTTTTTGTTTTTGAAGCACCAGATCGAAAGCCAGCGATCTTCATCCAAATGATTTGAATAAGGAGACAACATTACACCATCCTCTTTTGTTGATGGAAAATCGATACGACTTTTTTCTTTATTATAAATGCCAACTCCAAAAACGGATGCATCCATTAATGCATTTACATTTTCATAAACTGTTTCTATGATCTTACTGATCGAAAGTGTGGAGGTTATAGCCCGTCCTATTTTACTGAGTTCTTCGGTATCCGCTCTGCGTTTGTTTTCCGCTTCAGCACGAAGTTCCGCCTCCCGCAAGGCTGATCGCTCACCTTCCTTCTTTGAGATAATGCGTCTTTGAATGCGATCGATACCAAAAACAGCAGCAGCAAATAGAGCGATGAATAATAGATAGGCCCACCATGTTTTATACCAGGGTGGCAATATGGTAAATTGAAGAGACGCTCCTTTTTCGTTCCAAACTCCATCCGCGTTTGCCGCTTTTACATGGAATGTGTAATCTCCGGCAGGGAGGTTGGTGTATGTTGCCGAGCGCTTGTTACCCGCTTCAATCCATTCATCATCAAAACCCTCCAACGTATAACTGTAACTATTTTTTTCAGGATTGGCAAAATGGAGTGCTACAAAATCAATGCTGATCTCATTCTGATCGTAATTAAGTTTGATCTCCGGATTTTGCGAAAGTGGTTTCTTTAGTGGAGAATCCGGGCCAACTTTAATAGGCTTATTGAAGAGTTTAATATCTGTGATAACAACCTGCGGAGGAATGGAGTTGGTACTTAAATATTGGGGTTCAAAAGCCGTAACCCCCAATCCATTGCCAAAGTAAAATACTCCACTAGCCCCTTTTGTAAAGGCACTCTGGTTAAATTCAAGTGCCATCAGGCCGTCATCGAGGCCATAATTTCTAAACTGCTTAGTGTCTGGATCGTAGTTGCTAATGCCGTTATTGGTGCTCATCCAAAGTGTACCATTTTCATCTTCAAGCATACCATACAAGGTATTACTAGGAAGCCCCTCTTTCATGGTGATGTGTGTGGCTTTTCCTGTTTTCGTATCAAATCGATTTAATCCGGCACCATCAGTCATACCTAGCCAGAGTACTCCTGGTTCTGATTTACGCTCAACAATACAACGAATGGAATTATTACTGATCTTGGTCTTATCTTGTGAATCATAGGCCGACTCTATAGTAACCTTCCCGGACGAATCAATATGGAGCAGCCCTTTACTAGTGCCAAGCCAAACCGTTGCATTAACATCCTGCAGCATAGCTAAAACAACAGGCTCAAAAACGGTAGTATCCAGAGAAAGTGGAATACGTGTGAAAACTTTTGTACGCGTGTTAAAACGATCAAGACCACCTCCACTACCAACCCACAGTTCATTCCGATTCCCCACAATTGGATTTATTACAAAAATGTTATTTCGGCCCCGATTTTTCGCTGTTCGCTCTCGCCCAAAGCGAGTCACTTTTCCTGTGTTACGATCGAAAAGGCTGAGTCCACCCGATCCGGCCACCCAAAACTGCCCATTTTCATCTTCAGCAAAAGCCCTCGGACTTCCCGGAAGTAATGTGCTTTGATTATTGGGATCGTGTTGGTGTCGTTTCACCTTTCTGGTTTTCGCATCGAATTGTGTAAGAAAGTCTCCACCTGCTCCAACATCAGATCCTACCCATAAGCTTCCCTGGCTGTCTTCATACACACCCCAAACAATGCCGGGCGCCAGGCTTGAAGGGTCCTCAGGAATATTTTTTATATTTCTAAAATTAACTGCCCCAGGATTGAATGCATTGATTCCTTCTGTAATTGTTCCTGCCCACATCATTCCAGTTCGATCCAGAAAAAGGGATACAACTTGATTATCGCGTAAACTATTTTTGTCGCGCGCATCCTTACGGTAGCTGGTAAACTTTTCTGTGCGTATATCAAATCTTGCAATACCAGTGCCCGGTCCTCCCACCCAGAGTATGTTGGGATCAGTTGGATCAGGTCTTACTTCGTGGATAAAATTGAGAGGATTTATACTACCGTTATTGGGTTCAATAAGAAACCGTTTATGCTCGCTTGTTATACTGTTCAGTCTGACAAGGCCATTGCCTGTAGCAAGCCATAAGGTTCCCTGATTACCCGCAGAAATGTATTGCCCAAGTACATTTTGTGGCTGATTATAACCCGGATTGACGGACGGATCATATAGATATTTTGTTATCAATTCTGTTTTTGGATCAATTCGATTTAACCCGTTGGCAGATCCTACCCATATTTGCCCATCAGCGTCTTCACTTATCCAGTATACCTGGTCAGAACTGATTGAGTTTGGATCTTCCGGGTGATACCGGTAATGAGAAAACTTGCCATCTTCTCCAACACGCATTCGATTTAGTCCATTACTAAATGTACTCACCCAAAGGTCTCCATTGCTTGCCTCAAATGCATGAAAGGGTCGGTCGCTGGAGATACTGGTTGAATCTTTAGGATTATTGCGATAATGCACAGCAGAGCCTGAGATCGGATTTAATCGATTAAGTCCTCCACCTTCGGTTGTCACCCAAAGGTCTCCATTACTGGCTTCGCTTGCGTTCCAGACCCAACTATCTGAAAGCGAGGTGGTATCAAAAGGTACAGAGGTGAAGATTTTAAAACCATAGCCATCATAGCGGTGCAGACCACCTTGGGTGGCAATCCAAATAAAGCCTTGCTTATCCTGCATAATGCTATTAGCACTGCCCTGCGCAAGGCCATCTTCAATACTAAGTTGCTCGAATCGTAAGGTGGGTGCTTCACTGGATAGGGAAACTTTTGGTGCTACTTTTTCAATTTGAGCTTCCACTTTTTTTATCGCCAGCGTAAAACAAAATAAAATAAAAGCAGAGACGTAAAATTTCATTGGCATGAAAAGTATCTTAATTGGGCGGAGCGTAATTGATTGGAAATCTCTTTCAAATGCCATTGAGCAACAAATGTTAGACGGTAAATTAAGTAATATAAGCCATTGATGCACCTTCTAAATACTATAATTGCTGCATCACTGATTAATCGGATTAAGGGATTGTGGAGATTTGTTTTGGTTATCATCGGATGATTCAGGCTGATGGCAATAGAACAAAAAATATTGATCCTTGTCCATCTTTTGTCCGAGCGGCTGTGTGGAATTTCACGACGACAACAGTCTGCAGGTAGATCTGATGGTCGGTATTAGCCATTAGTTTCTGTGTATATGTTTCAGGCCTACGGCTCTCATTTTATGGCTATTCGATTTTTCAACGGACTGAAGTCCGTTGTTATAATATCAACGAGCCTTCGGCTCTCATTTGTTCTTGGTTCCTTAGGCAACGTTCTGAAGTCCATTGTCACTGATTCAGTCAAGGCTACGCCTCTGTCTGCTCATAAACATTTCCCATTATCTGACGAAGAGCCGTAGGCTCGCTTCATCTTGTAAAGCCGGACTTTAGTCCAGCGTTTCAATAACACACAATCCCGAGTGCCGTAGGCACGCCCCATATTTTCACAATATCATAGCTTAATGAAAGTCCCAACCCCGTTCCCTGTCCTGTGGGCTTTGTAGTAAAGAATGGTTGAAATATTTTTTCTTTGATGGAGTCCGGAATTCCGTTGCCGTTGTCTTTTACTTTGATTTCAATTTTGTCTCCCAATTTTCTTGTACTTACTGAAACTGTTGGCTCATATTGAAGATTCAATGCCCAAAAACCCAATCCATAATATCGGTATCCAAAATAATGACTTCATAGGATTTGATTAGCCGGGCAATTCAACCATGAACTCACTACCGACTCCCTCATTTGTTTCTACTTTTATTTCCCCGTTGTGTGCTTTTACAATATCATAACTCAATGAAAGTCCCAGGCCAGTACCTTGCCCTGTAGGTTTGGTGGTGAAGAAGGGCTGATAGATTTTATCCAGAATATTTTTAGGAATGCCGTTTCCATTGTCGATCACTTTAATCTGAATTTTCTTTCCTACCCGCTTGGTCACTACCGATACGGTTGGTTCATAGCCTGTATGGTGTTCCTTATTTTTTTCATTGACGGCATAGAAGGCGTTGGTAATTAAATTGAGAACCACCCGCCCTATATCCTGCTGCATGAGGTTGATGTTGCCGATGCTTTCATCATATTCCGTTTTAATGCCCGCGTTAAACGACTTGTCTTTGGCCCGTAGTCCGTGATAAGCCAATCGTAAATATTCGTCGGTCAGCGCATTGATATCGGTTGGTTCTTTAACCCCTGAGCTGCTCCTCGAATGCTGTAACATGCCTTTTACAATCGCATCGGCCCGCTTGCCGTGATGGATAATTTTTTCTTCGTTGCTGATGACATCATCCGCGATGACCTTGACGTCTGAATAATTTCCATTGTCTATTTCTTCTTTCAGTTCAGCCAGCAATTCTTTGTTTACTTCTGAAAAATTATTTACGAAATTCAATGGGTTCTGAATTTCATGTGCGATCCCCGCAGTCAGTTCTCCCAGGGAGGCCATTTTTTCGGATTGAATTAACTGAGACTGCGTCGATTTCAATTCGTGCAACGTCAATTCCATTTTGTAATTCGCTACTTCCAGTTGGGTGAAATCTTCATAGCGGGCATAGGCCATGGCAAATGACTCTGTCAGCGTTTCCACCGTCTGAAAATCTTCCGCAGACAAGGGCTTGTCACTACCTACGTACATCATGCCATGATTAAATGGAAAAAAGTGAAGATGCAGCGATGTTGGGGCACTGGCTTCACCCAGGTAAGATTTTTGATTTTTAATCCGTCCTTCTGCGATCATTAAGTTCATGAAGTTGAGGAACTGATCCTGGTTCCAATGTTCAATAAAGGATACTCCTTTACTCCAGTGATCAAAAATCTTTGACGCGATTTCATGGGTTTCATAGGGAAGGATGAATACGCTCAAGGACTCACCACTTGGTGATGACAGAAAAGACTGCAGCGCTTTCTGTGACTTGTCTACGATAAACACGCCACATCGAATAAAGGGAACTCCCAGCGCAGTCAGCTCTTTCCATATTATGGGCGTTATTCGTTGTAAATCTTTGGGCGTGCGCATGCTGGCAATTTCACCCCTCACCCGGCTCAATGATGCCTGCTTTAGTTCTTTAAGTGCATTTATTTCGGAGTTCCTCAGATCCTGATAGCGGGTGTATGCCAGGTGAAATACATCGGCAAAACGTTGTAATATTTGCATGTTTCCATCTTCCAGCGACTTTTTTCTGAAAATACTAATCGCTCCATTGGCAAACATGGCAGTGTAGCAAAACTGCATTGCTTTGGATGAAGTTTCCGCCACAAATTCTTCCGCGAGCTGTATGTTTTTATTTTCAAACAAACGGTAATACCGCTGATAATCTTCACCCCTGAGTATATAGGTGAATGGCTGTTGTTTCTGCCAGGAGTTATATATCTCTGTCAGAAACGGATGTTCTGAAAGTGAAATTGATCCTTTAAATAATTTACCATTTCCTCCTTCCAGCACACTGGAAGTCCAGAAATCCGCTCGCTGGCTTTTGCCATCGATAATACCGATACCGCTATATTCGGAAGCCAGGCCAATGTGATCCAGCTCAAGCAGGACTGAGGCTATGGTAATTTCAAGATCGCTGCTTATCTCCATGGCCATGGCCTTTGTTCGCACCCGTTCCAGCGATGCTTCAACACTAAGATCTCTTACCATTTTATTAAAGGCGATACTCAATTCTCCGATCTCATCACGCGATATATTTTTTACGGATTGTGTGAGATCGCCTTCGCCTACTTTATTCGCGGCATCGCGCAAAGCCAGTACTGGTTTGGAAATATTTCGGGCGAGCAGATATCCGATCACCAATCCGATGGCAAAGACAATAAGGCTTGCAATTAATGAGGTGATCCGTATTTGATTCCGGCTATTGATGATTTCTTCCGTGGTAAAACTCAATTGGATTTCACCGTTCATTATCGGTGAAGTAAACGGGGCGCTCTTGATAATAAATAGTTCGCTGGAGGTGGCATCGGGATCCACCTGGGCGTCGTCGGGAAAAGATTTAAAAATTGTTTTTTCGATTTTAACTCCGTTGCCGCCAGGGCCCGGTATTGAATCCGACTGGATTAAGCTTACGTACACCAGCCGCTGATCATTTCTAACAAAGTCAATGGCGGTTTCAACGCCTTCAAAATTTTGTTCAGTGAGCGCGATCTTAACACCGAGGGCAACCGTTTTAGCGAAATTTTCTACCTCGGCATTGTAATTTTCAATGAGGTAGCGCTCCTGGCGGGCGGGGAAGTAAAAGAGAATAAAGAGCGCAAACAAAAACACGACCGTCAATACCGTCATTAAAATTTTCCCCTTGACGGTCAGTACCATCTTTATCATCGGCTATTATTTTTCAATCATGGAGGAATTTAAAATCGACTTAACTACAATTGTTTTTTGCCATCTACGGTAATGATTTTTATGGTGCCTTCCACGGAACCCTGGGTAACGCCAATGGCACCGGGCGTTTCAGCCACATAATTCTCCAGTTCACTTACTGAACTGAAGAAGGTGGGCGCTTTCGCTTTTCCCTGGAAGACCAGGGCTAAAAAATATTTATTCAGCTCATTCCCCGTCATGTTATATACTTTTTTACACGTCGCGGTGCCAATGGCGTTGGTCGTTTTCATCAGTGCTATTTTAATACTGGCACCGTCATCCCAACGTTGTTTTTCACCTCTTAATACTGACCGAAGTAATGTCATGTTTAATTCAGCGGGTACCGACTCATGATTTCCAATAATCGTCAGCTCAATCTCCTGAGCGCTTGCTGATAAGGAACACAGCAAACAAGCAGCTACTGCCAGGAAGATTCTAATTGTCAATAGTTTCATACTTTTCATGTTAGAACCCTATGGCAATTTGAGTGTTTACAATATCTGTCTGCCCGTTCACCTCACTATTCTGATGCTGATATTCCATTTTTAACACGACCAGGTAGGTCACTTCGTACCGCAAGCCCACGATCATCGATTTGATGTCATCTTTCTTATAATATATTTCACTGTCGTCATACTTCAGGTAATCATATCGTATGTAGGGGATCCAATTTGAATTTAACCGAACCCCTGCATAAGCATACGAGGTAAAGGACTTAACCAGCCCGGTGCTTTCCGCTTTGTTGGTAGCCCAGGTAGCTTCGGCCAGTAATTCGAACGTACTGCCAAATTGCGCGATCGTGGCGGTGTACAAATGCTGATTAATTTTCTCCGCGAATACGCGTCCATGATCCTCCGCGCCTGCAGAAATAACATCCTGGTAATAAGAAACTCCCACTTGCATCTTATCTCTTGGCTTAATATGCATCTCTGCGGTAACTGATTTGTATTTATCGTTGTCCGCTATTTCCGTAGAACCAATGCCATTACCAATCATCAGGTTGTAACCGAATTTTGACTTGCCCAGGTTTAGACCCCGCAATGAAATACCCGTGGTATGAATGGGCAGGGTAAGGGCTGCAAACATTAAAGGCCGTTCTACGGTAGGGAAGAATACTCTTCCGTGATGGTAGGTATCATTCCAATAGTGCGTAGGGGTATGATGTTTCCCAATCAGAAAGTTATGATTGCCTTTAAAATTATACTTCATGATAATTCGTTCCACACTGACGTTAAATTCGGTTGGGGAACTCGGCACGTATTTGAAAACTGTTTCACCAAGAAATGAAATGTGTTCATTCAATTCGGATGTGATGAACAAATCCTGTTCACCAATTCCGAAACCAATTTTTCCATCATCCGCTGCATAGGCGGTAGCAGCGACAAACCCTTTGATCTGGGTGTTTTGTGCCTGTAATTTTTTACCGGAATAAATACACGTGCACAAAGTGAGGAATAGGATAAGGGGAAGCTTTGATCGAGTCATGATTCTTGAGGGGTAAGATGTAATGCTCAATTTTAATTTGCGTATGGTAAATATAATATTTTAAGCGTGGTAATCAGCATGGTGTACGTAGAAATTGAGGTGCGCCGCAAAGACGATTCGTGTCGCTGCTTTTTTATGTACCCTTCAGGATGCTGCTTGCGCTGCAGAAAGAATTCAGACTGATGGGAGTTGAATGATAAACTCACTTCCTTCTCCTTCTTTTGATAGTACATTTATTTCTCCACCATGAGCTTTCACGATATCATAGCTCAATGACAATCCTAATCCTGTTCCTTGCCCCGTAGGTTTGGTAGTAAAGAACGGTTGGAAAATTTTATCAACTATGTTTTGCGGAATACCGTTACCATTATCTTTAACCCTGATCTCAATTTTGTGATTCACTATTTTTGTTGACACTAAAATTGATGGTAGATAATCTGACGGTTGAGATTTTGCTTTTTCGTAAGCTGTATAAAAGGCATTGTTGATCAGGTTAAGAACCACCCGGCCAATGTCCTGCTGGACGATGTTGATTTTTTTTAGAGAAGAATCGAAATCAGTTTCAAATTTTGCATTGAATGATTTGTCTTTGGCGCGAAGGCCATGGTAGGAGAGGCGCAGGTACTCATCACACAAGGCATTGATGTCGGTAGGCTCTTTAGCTCCACTGCTACTTCTTGAATGTTGTAGCATTCCTTTCACAATGGCATCGGCACGTTTGCCATGGTGGTTTATTTTTTGTTCGTTGTCCTTAATGTCTTTGGCTAATTCCATTATTTCCTTGAGGTTTCCCTTTGCCGCTTCCTGATTTAACTCATCAATTAGTTCAGCGTTGACTTCACTAAAGTTATTGACAAAGTTCAATGGGTTTTGAATTTCATGAGCGATGCCGGCGGTAAGTTCACCCAGGCTGGCCATCTTCTCGGAATGAATAAGCTGGGCTTGAGTGGCTTTCAATTCGGTATAGGCTTTTTCAATTTCCTTGGCCTGTGCTAGTTCTTTTTGCCGCGCCTTCTCCTGCTCGGAGCGTATGATGCGCTGTTGTTGATAACGGTATGTTGTCCACACAACGCCCATAAATAATATGCTATAGGCAGCGTAAGCCCACCATGTTTGCCACCAGGGTGGTTGAATGATAATCGATAATGACTTTTCACTTTTTGTCCCTTCACTGGTATAGGCAATCATTCTGAACACGTAGCGGCCGGGAGTCAGGTGAAAAAAAATGGAACTTTTTTCTCCGATAGCTTCACGCCATGAATCATCATAATTTTCAAGCATTGTATAATACCTGGTCGCATCAGGATTACGGTAATCGGTTGCAGAAAAATTAATGACTATATTATTCTGATTAAATTTCAATGCCAACTCGTTGATCTCTTCCACGGGTTTTGAAAATGTGATCTCCGTGTTGTTTTTAATAGGTTGATTGTTAATAATAATGTCTGAAATCAGAATATTCACAGGTTGAATGGGCGTATTTAGATCTTCCGGATAGAATGAATAAAATCCTCTATCGTGGCCAACGAGTAGCTGGCCTTGCCTGGTTTTAAAAAGAGCGTTTCTTTGCAGGCTCCTATTTTGTATTCCAAACTTGTTCCCATAGATAAAAATTTCTTTATTAAAAGGATTTAATTTGATAAGGCCGGCAGATGAACTGAGCCATAACGATTTGTGATTATCTTCTGCCATACCAATGATTTCAAGTCTATGGACTGGCGAAGGTGAATCTAAAAAAAGTAAAAATTTATCTTGTTTTGAATTGTACCGGTAAAGACCATAATCACTGCACGCCCAAATGATTCCACCAGAGTCTATAAAGAGTTGCGTAACATGTAATCCTTTCAGGTAATGTTTAAAATTATCTGACTCCTTAATTAAACGGTTAATCCCTCCGTCACCTGCCGACCAGATTGTGCCAGAATGATCTTCGAGTACGGAGATCATTACATCTGAACTGATTGACGTAGAATCGTCATCAGGGAGATATTGCTTGACCATGTGGTCTGTAGTATATTTTATTAATCCACCACCAAATGCTGTTAGCCATAGTATGCCTTCATGGTCTTGATAGATATTGGGAATGGGCTTTCTCGGCACACTGAATTTTACATCTAAGGGGATCTTCGAAAATTGTTGTGTGACTTTATTAAACGTTCCTGCGCCCTCACTGGTGCCAACCCATATGATGTCTTTTTTATTTTGAAATAGGGCTAATGAAATATTTCGCTTGTCAAAAAAACTATTGGAATCAGTAGGGTCATTCTTAAATTGTTTTATCAATTTTTGTTGATCATCATAATGGATCAATCCTCCTTCGTAAGTGGAAACCCACAAATGACCTTCAGTGTCTTCCAGAAATCGTGAAGCCTGATCACTTGTGGGTGTAGTGGGTATGTTTTTGAAAAATGGATTTAGCCTTAGTAATCGAGATTCGCCCTCCGTGCTTATCCATAATACACCATCGCGCGATTGAAATGCATTCCATGCACCCATACTGTCAGGAAATCCTGTGCTTGAATCCAAGTGTGTAATTTTTTTTGTGATAGGATCATATCGGTTAATGCCTGCCCACGGCGAACCAATCCAGATTGTTCCCCTAACATCTTCAATAATGAATGAAATTATGTGATTAACGTTAGTTGGTAGATTTACCCTCGGAGCTGGCCCGCTTAACTGATCAGGTCGTGTGGGGTTATAACGGTGGCGTTCAAATTTTCCTGTTTTACGATCCATAGTGTGTAGACCGTCTCCATCGGTTCCTACCCAAAAAACACCACGACTGTCTTCATAGATAGACGTTACTTTATTGCTGATTAAACTTTGCTGATCATTGCCATTGTGGATGAAGCGCGTAAATGTTCCATCATCTTCTAAACGGTTAAGCCCACCCTTATCCGGGCCTTCATTATTCCATGGATAACCGCCTGTACCAATCCAGACGACACCCTGATGGTCTTCATATATAATGTTAATGTTATTGTTGCTTATGCTGTGTTGGTCTGTTGGCACATGGTGGTATGAAGTAAGCTCTCCCGTTTTTTCATTAAGCTGATATAAACCATCACTGCTGGTACCAACCCAAATTCTGCCTTTATGATCTTTTAAAATGGGTGTCTTATCATCACGACTTTTGTTTTTTCTAAGGGAATAATGTTTGAAGATGCCGGTAGCCGGATTATACTGATCAACAGTTCGGCCATTTCCTATCCAGATAAACCCTGCATCATCTGCATAAACAGCGTTAACAGCTCCTCCGGCAAATGAATCCGGATTAGCATCATCGTGGGTGAAAATAATCAACTTGCTGCCATCGTAACGGTAAACACATTTTTCACTCTCGCCAGAAAACCACATGTACCCATACTTATCCTGAGTCATATTTCTTATTTTTCCCAATGGTTTACCATCTGGTCGTTCCATCTGATTAAAAACCAACTCATTATTTTGTGCGATACAACATTGGGAGATTACCAGCGAAAGCAAACAGCCAAGGTATATTGTAATAGTGGTCATTAACCCTGGAAGACTGATTGTATTCTTATTTGAGTCAAATAAATTCTTACGTATTATCAGCTTTGAGTCGTTGATGGATGCCATGATTAGCGCAATAGTTACTCAAGATATAAATTACTTTAATTGCGGATAAATATTTTGGCAATTAACAATCTAACAAGGCAGGGTTACTAGGAAAGTTGAGCCTACATGTTCAGTAGACGATACTTTCAGCTCCCCTCCATGTGCTTTTACAATATCATAACTCAAACTTAAACCCAATCCCGTTCCTTGTCCGGTTGGTTTAGTGGTGAAGAATGGCTGGAAGATTTTATCAATTACTTTTTGAGGAATACCATTGCCATTGTCGATAATTCTTATCTCTACCTTATCATCAAAAACTTTTGTGCTTATCTTGACCGTTGGTTCGTACTGGAAGTCAGGCTGGGCCTGTCGAAGCCTTTCATTGACAGCGTAAAAAGCATTGTTAATAAGATTGAGGATAACCCTTCCAATATCTTGCTGCACCAGATTTATTTTAGGAAGCGATAAATCAAAATCCGTTTCAAATTTGGCGTTGAATGATTTGTCTTTCGCCCGTAAACCGTGATAAGCCAATCTCAGGTACTCATCACATAATGCGTTTATATCTGTTAATTCTTTTTGGCCAGAGCTTGCCCGCGAGTGTTGCAACATCCCTTTAACGATGGCATCAGCACGTTTACCATGATGAAGTATTTTTTCAAGGTTTTGCTTCACGTCAGCAGCTATGGCATTTGCGCCTGCAGTATCTCCTTTCTCTAATTCAGCTTTCATTTCATCCAACAACTCATTGCTTACTTCTGAAAAATTGTTGACAAAGTTCAACGGATTTTGAATTTCATGGGCAATGCCGGCAGTAAGTTCGCCAAGGCTTGCCATCTTTTCGGATTGGATAAGTTGTGCCTGGGTGGATTTCAATTCGGTATATGCTTTTTCAATTTCTTTTGCCTGCGCTATTTCTTTTTGTTGCGCCTTCTCCTGCTCGGAGCGTATAATGCGCTGCTGTTGATAACGGTATGTTGTCCACACAACGCCCATAAATAATATGCCATAGGCACTATAAGCCCACCATGTTTGCCACCAGGGTGGAGTTATGTGAATATGGATTTCTTTTTCCGACTTCGTTCCATCACTGCCCAGGGCCCTTACGCGAAAAATATACTCACCAGGCGCGACAAAAAAGTAATGCACACTTTTTTCCCCCTGGGCTAACCGCCATTCATTATCATAATTTTCGAGCATCGTATAATACTGTATGGTCTCCGGTGCCCGGTAATCAATGGCAGTAAAATGGAAAGCGAAATTATTCTGATCATACTTTAATTTAATATCCTGTGTCTCTTCAATCGGTTTTGTCAAGGAACTCTCATTCCCAGGATGAATAGGAAGGTTATTAACCAAGAAATCTGTAATTAATATATTTAACGGCAGTCTATTCGTAGTAAACTGCTGAGGAATCAATGAATAAAAATTTGCATATCCTCCAACCAGTATTTCACCTCCATGGGTTTTATATATTCCACCAGGAATTAAATTAGGTTCCACACCTTCTTTGTTTGTTAAGATTTGTACTTCACTCCGGTCAGGGCTTAATCGTATAATCCTGGATGGCGTGGTAAGCCATAGGTTCTTTTCGTTATCCTCTGCAATTCCATAAATTGACTCATTGCTAATTTCAGATTGAGGGTCTAGAAAAAACAAAAATTTATCTTCAGGTCGATTGTATCGAAACAGTCCATTCTGTGTGCCCACCCAAAGGATACTGTCCGAATCTTCAAATAATTGGGTGACCACTGAAGAAGAAGTAAGATAGTGTTTGAATGAATGAGTGGTGGGATCCATGCGATTGAGTCCTCCGCCCATTGTACCAACCCATTTTATCCCGGTATGGTCTTCCATGATTTGTATGGTTATATCTGATCCGATGGATGTGGAGTCATTGGGGTCATGTCGGTAAAACTTTATATCGTCTGTTTTAGCATTGTATCGAATAAGACCATCATTTCTTATAGATGTAAACCAATAGAGTCCGTGGCTATCCTGGAAAATATTAAGGATCTGGACACTATCCAGATCTGGTGACACGTGTTTAAATTGGTGTGTTTTTTTATTAAAAATCCACAGACCATTATTGGTGCCAAGCAACAACGTATCTTGCTGGCGTTGTATCAGTGATGAAATTCCAGTGGTGGTGAGGAAGGTGGTATTTAAGCTATCGATTCGGTATTGGCGTATGAAGTCTTTGTTCTTGTTGAATTGCAGCAATCCACCTTCACCGCTGGCCACCCAAATAAAATCATTCTCATCTTCCAAAAACTGATCCATCGTGTAGTCTTTAAACACATGAGTATTTATTTTTTTTCGGACCGGATCAACGCTGAACAAGTTATCCTCCTGGGTGCTAAACCAGATTACACCATCGCGTGAGGTATATGAAATATATGCGGATCCATCTTGAAATCCGTTGTTTTTTTCGTAGTTCGTAATCTTTTTTGTAATGGGATCATAACGGTTGATACCCGAACTCAAACTTCCAATCCAGATATTTCCGATTCCATCTTCATTGATAAAAGTGACCAGATCATTCGTCTGGTTAAATTCATCAGGTTTAATGGGTGGCCGGCTTAACTTCTCCGGT
>JAHEMS010000366.1 GCA_024643595.1 Bacteroidota bacterium | reverse complement strand
ATCAGGGTATTTCCTTTTCACTCTTTTGGCGGCCTCAATTACTCCTTTAGAATGCCCATGAGCAGTGTCTATACTTATGATATCAACTCCCGAATTTTTTAACGCTTCAATTCTTTCCAATACATCTGCCGTAACTCCCACCGCTGCCCCTACACGTAATCTACCGTATTCATCATGGCATGCATTGGGTTTGTTCTTCTTTTTCAAAATGTCTTTATACGTAACCAACCCAGTAAGCTTTCCCCTTTTGTTTACGATAGGAAGTTTCTCGATCTTATATTTTTGCAATAACACCTCCGCCTTTTCAAGTGTTATTCCTTCAGGTGCTGTAATGAGATTCTCCTTGGTCATTATTTGCTCAATGGGTAAAGACATATCTTTTTGAAACCGAAGATCTCGATTCGTAATAATGCCCAGTAATTTTTCATTGCTATCTACGATGGGAATACCTCCAATCTTAAATTCGCGCATAATTTTTTCAGCATCTCGCACCGTAGAGTTAATCTGAAGTGTGACAGGATCAAGGATCATTCCACTTTGAGAGCGCTTCACCCTCCGTACTTGTTCCGCCTGCTGAAGAATGGTCATGTTCTTATGAATAAACCCCAAGCCCCCTTCCAAGGCTATCCCTATTGCCAATTCTGCTTCCGTCACCGTGTCCATGGCAGCAGAGATTAATGGAATATTGAGTTTTATTCTTTTTGTTAGATAACTTACGGTGCTGGTTTCGCGAGGTAGGACATCGCTATACGAAGGCACAAGAAGCACGTCATCATAGGTGAGCGCTTCAAACAAAAATTTAGAAGGATCGTGAGCCATGGCAAATAATTTTAGGATTCATTATTTGCCGGGCAAAGTTAATCTAATTGCTTTAGTAACCAATGAAAGGTTTATTAAGGATTTGCTTTTACTGGATTTGCTTAAATACTTCATTTTATCACAAAGCCTTATAAATTTGCTGTATGAAGAAAGCCTACATTGCCTTATTTTACTTTCTTGTACCTGTTTTTATTTCACTTGGCCAAATACAAACAGGCAAAGCCTCATTTTATGCTGACAAATTCGAGGGGCATCCTACCGCAAGCGGAGAAAAGTATAAACACAATAAACTTACAGCTGCCCATAAAACATTACCCTTTGGCACTGTTGTTAAAGTGACTAACCTGTCAAATGGAAGTACGGTCGAGGTAGAGATTAATGATCGTGGACCATATATTGACGGGAGGGTTATCGACCTTTCAAGATCAGCCGCTGAAAAATTGGGATTTATCAACCTTGGGGTTACTGATGTAAAATTAGAAATTGTAGATGCGGGGAGCGGAAAATCTAAATCACAGCCTGTTTCAATTGATAATGTATCGGTCGACGAAGATGAGTACTATGATTTCGAAATCGCCAGTTTTAAACCTAAGGGTTTTGGCGTTCAGATTGGAACATACCAGGAATTAGTGAACCTGCTTCGTTTAACCGAAAATCTTAAAGATTCTTATAAGAAAAATGTAACCGTTCAGGTTAAAATATTGAATGGTGTTAAGTTTTACAGTCTGATAATAGGGCCATTTCCATCACGAGCCAAAGCGGAAAATTTTCACAACAATGTGAAAAATAAATATTCCGGATCGTTCATCGTCGATTTTAGCAAGCTCTGATCCAAAAGCAACATCGCCGTTATAGGCTTAATTCAATCTAAAAAGGCTAGACAGGATGAAATTCGTGCCTTTGAGTTTTAAATTTTGGAAACAATTTATTTGCCAAAAATATTTAAATAGCTGAAATTCAACTATTTGAAGATTTTTTCATCTTTCATGCAACATTTAAGTATTACTATCAGTTATAATAGTATTACTATTATTTCAGATTATGCCGACTCTTCTCTTCAAGCTAAACGACCACCTTTATTTACGTGATCCGCAGCATACTTTATTAGGTCAAAATATTGTGCGCGCAAGCATCGACATGATTGACCAGCTAGGTTTTGAGCAATTCACATTTAAAAAACTGGCTATGGAAATCGATTCTACTGAGGCCTCCATTTACCGGTATTTCGAAAACAAGCACCGATTGTTGCTCTACCTGATTGCCTGGTATTGGAGTTGGCTGGAGTACCGAATAGATCTTATCACGAATACCATATCAGATTCCAAGGAAAAGCTTAAGGCGAGCCTTAAGGTTATTACAGAAGAAAAAAAATTCGATTCAAATTTTGAATTCATCAATGAAGAAGCGCTCTACCATATTGTCGTAGCCGAGCTGGATAAAACGTTTCTTACCAAATCAGTTGATGAAGACAATAAAGAAGGCCTCTTTGGAGGATTTAAATCGTTGTGTAAAAAAATTGCCGGCTGGGTAATTGAGGTCAACCCACATTATCCCTATCCAAATTCACTGGTAAGTACACTACTGCTTGCAGCCAAGCAGCAGGATTTTTTTGCTGAACATTTACCTTCTCTTACCAATATCAAAAAAAATGAAAGTGCTCAAATTGAAATAGAGCATTTTTTGGAAACCATTTTATTTAACTCCCTTTTAGCTAATAATACTACAAATGCTTAACAACGATCAAATACTTCGATGTCTTAGTGAAGTCGCTTTTACCTTGAAGCATGAATTTTCAGCTGATGATATTCACCATATTGAAACAAACCAACGCATTTATGAAGAAAATGACTTGGCAGAATTTAAAAGAGACCTTGTAGAAGCTGGAAATAAGATCAGAATACTCTTCATGGAATATCATCTGGATGAAGCAAGCTTTCAGGATTTTGTCTCAAAACAAGGAACTCCCGTGCTTGCATTTATTAATGGGAATGGAGTTGAGCCTGTACTTCTATCATCAGAAAAGCGAAAAATTAAAATCACAACACTTAGTCCGGACACTACTTCGACCGAACAGGTATCTTCTTTATCTCATCTCCCATTTCTTAAAAACAAGCAACAAGAGATTGAGTTCTTTGCCGTTTTCGTTTACGAAAGTCCAGTTAGTCTTGAAGGCCATGAGGGTGAGAACCCAAGTCCTATAAAAAGGCTTTTAAAATTACTAGGAACCGAACGGAAAGAAATAATTTATATCTTTTTCTACGCTATCGTTATAGGGCTTATTGGATTGGTTGTTCCACTGGGCATTCAAACCACCGTTGAATTAATTTCAGGAGGTGTGTTCTTCAGCTCAGTATATGTATTGATTACACTCGTCATCGTAGGGGTTTTGCTAAGTGGTGCCTTACAAATTGTACAGATCAGTCTTGTTGAATTTTTACAGCGTCGGATTTTCACCAAAGCTTCACTGGAATTTGCCTTTCGTATCCCCCGAATCAGGGTTGAATCAATTCAAAATAATTACGCCCCTGAATTAGTGAACCGGTTCTTTGATGTGATGACCATTCAAAAGGGATTACCAAAATTGCTTATTGATCTTTCATCAGCGGCGATTCAGATATTTTTTGGACTTCTCCTGATTTCCCTTTACCACCCCTTCTTTGTCTTCTTTGGAATATTTCTGGTAGGAGTACTTTTTGCAATATTTTATACCACAGGTCCTCGAGGATTAAAATCTTCCATTGACGAATCGAAATACAAATACAAAGTTGCTCACTGGCTCGAGGAATTAGCAAGAGCGATACATTCTTTTAAGTTGGCTGGCAGCACGGAGCTGCCGATTCGAAAAACAGATTACAACGTAAATAATTATCTGAAAAACAGGAAAATTCACTTTAGGGTATTAATCACTCAATTCTCCTTTATTGTGTTATTCAAAGCCACGATTACTGGTGGATTGCTGATTATGGGAGCATTGCTTGTGGTAGATCGACAAATTACACTGGGACAATTCGTGGCCTCTGAAATCGTAATCATCCTTATTTTAAATGCGGTAGAGAAAATGATTATGTACATGGATGTGGTCTATGATTTGCTAACCGCTGTTGACAAGGTGGCACATATTACAGATTTGCCAATTGAACGTGTGGGGGGATTTGATTTTCCAGCCAATCTTAATCATGCGTTTAGCGTAAGAACCAAAAACCTAAAATACAAATATGAACTCTCCGGAGATTACACGTTAAAAGGAATTGACTTAGACATAAAAGCCGGAGAAACCATTTGCATCACCGGGCAGGGAAATTCAGGAAAGACCACTCTTATGAATATTTTGACTGGCATCTATACAGATTATGAAGGTGTCGTGACGATCAACAATTTCTCACTCCGTGATCTTGATCTTACCCACTTGCGTGATAAGGTCGCAAAAAATATTTCACAAGAAGATCTATTTGATGGCACTATCCTGGAGAACATAACTCTTGGCAAGCAAGGAACCACCGTGCACGATGCCATTCACTCACTGGAACTAGTGGGGTTAAGTGACGTTATTAATTCGTTTCCAAAAGGGTTGGAAACTCCTGTGATCAGCGGAGGCAAAGGCTTTTCAAAAACCA
>JAHEMS010000365.1 GCA_024643595.1 Bacteroidota bacterium | reverse complement strand
TTTTCCCATTCCATACCCAGCTCCTTCTCACACAATTCATCCAGCCAATCGGGAATGGATTCACGTACCTTACGGTCATTTTTAAGCCGCTCATAATTGGCTTCAATTTTTTTTCTGCTTAGTCCATCAAATTCTTCCCAATCAGGAAATTCAGCATTATTCCAAATGCACCAGACCCCTAATAATTTCCAATAGTCGTCATCATTCGCCCCAGCGATTTCTTTAAATAAGCGGTACCATCGCACGATATCGTAAATTGTTTCCGCAATGAAACGCCTGTCGCGGGCACCCCACTTCGGATTGCTCTTCAGGATTTTTTCTATCACCTTATCGGCATATTTTTTGTCAGTAAATATCGATTGAAGTCCCTGGATCACTGCTTCAGACAAGTTTCGGTATAGTTTCACCCTTTGCGTTTTTTTGTTGAAATTTAGATGTTAATTTCCAAAGTACTCCAACTTAATTTTTTTAATCCATGAAGAGAAGAAATTTTATTCAAGCCGGACTCACTGCCATGGCTTCCGCAACAATGATTACACCATCATTTTCAAACACAAATATCCCGGCAGCCGGTAAACCTTTTAAGTTGAATTATGCGCCGCATGCTGGCATGTTTAAAAATCATGCCGGTGATGACTTTATAGATCAGATTAAGTTTGCGGCTGATCAGGGCTTTCGTGGAATTGAAGATAATGGTTTATTAAAAAGATCTGTTGTTGAACAGGAACGAATTGGTAAGACCTTAGACCAGTTGGGTATGACGATGGGTGTATTTGTAATCGATGGAGGTGACAACTGGAAGATATCACTTACCACAGGTAATCAGGATTTCAAGGATAATTTTATTAAGACCTGTAAACTTTCGGTAGAAGCAGCCAAACGTGTGAATGCGAAATGGGCCACGGTAGTACCAGGATTTTTTGAACGTAAAATGCCCATGGGTATTCAAACTGCGAACGTAGTGGATGCATTACGCAGAGGGGCTGAGCTACTGGAACCAAATGGATTAGTCATGGTATTGGAGCCCTTGAGTGATACACCCGAATTATTTCTTCGTTTTTCAGATCAGACATATGAAATCTGCAAGGCGGTGGAAAGCCCTTCCTGCAAAATTTTGTTTGACATTTATCACATGCAACGTAATGAAGGCAACATTATCAATAATATCAATTCCTGCTGGGATGAAATTGGCTATTTTCAGATTGGCGATAACCCGGGTCGTAAAGAGCCGACCACAGGAGAGATTAATTACAAAAATATTTTCAAACACCTTTACGATAAAGGATATCGGGGCGTAATGGGTATGGAGCATGGAAATGCCAAAGAAGGGAAAGAAGGGGAGTTGGCATTGATCAAAGCTTATCGCGAATGTGACGAATTCTAAAGAAGAATTGATGTTTTCTAAAATAAAATAAAGCTTGGCTAATATGAAGAAGTTAATTTTTATCATCACAATAATGACCCTGCTACCTTTAGTCAGTACGGCTCAGTTAGGAGCGATGAAAGATAGACTGATTGAAAAAACCAAGAAGGCTGCAAAAAATGCGGCCAAGGATCGTAGCGTTGGCGCAGCTGACGCAGAACGCGATCGGTTGGATTCCGCTGATTTCAATTATGCGATTAAGGTAATTGACAATTCGGGTATGATGAATATCCGTGACTTTGATGAAACCCTTACCAAATCAGCTTATGCGGCATCTAATTTTTTATTGAAGGAAGATAAAGACAAAACTCCTGCACAGAAATGCCGTGATATCCTGGACGCTGCGGAGAATTTTTACCAGGTAAGGCAGTATAAACCGGCCGAAGTTTATTTTCTGGATGCAAAACTGAGCTATGAAAGTGAAGGAATTACCAATAATATCAATTACAGCAAGGTGCATGCGGACCTGGGTTTGCTTTATGCGACCATGGGTCGTTACAATTCCGCAGAGTATTATACAGCAGAAGCCCTTTCCATTCGTGAGCGAGAATTGGGAACAAATAGTAAAGCCTATGCTTCCTCATTAAACAACATGGCGGTACTCTATCATGAAACAGCCCGGTATAATGAAGCGGAGAAATCTTTTATAGAAGCATTACAAATTGTGCAGGCACAACTAGGAGCTGAAAGTGAAGAGTATGCTATCGTTTTAAATAATCAGGCAATTTTGTTTGCTCATATCGGCCGTATGGACCAGGCGGTAACCCAACTCAACAACGCAATCTCCATTCTGGATAAGCTGAACAAGAAAAACTCTCGCGACCAGGTTGGATTTCAGTCGAACCTCGCGTTGCTTTATCAGCAGACAGGCAAGTTTACAGAAGCTGAGGCCATCTATCTGAAACTGGAAAAAACATTAGGCAGCAAAGATCCTTTTTATGCGGGTGTATTGAATAATCTAGCATTGCTCTACATGCAGATGGGCCAAAATGATAAAGTCGAAAGTTATCTCAAACGTTCAGCGGAAGTGTATAAGGCACGATTTGGAAATCAAAATCCCAATTATGCAAAAGTGCTCAATGATTTGGGTAACTTCTATCGTATTCAAGGGCGTTTTGCGGAGGCAGAACAAAATCTACTTGAATCTTTGACCATTCGTGGAACGGCACTCGATACCAATCACCCTGATTATGTGAAATCACAAGAGGACCTGGCCCTCTTATACTGGAAGAAAGGAGATCTCGCAAAGGCAGAAGTGAATTACAAAATCGCGATGGACAAATCATTGGATTTCATCAACCGATATTTTCCACCAATGAGTGAAGCTGAGAAAACCAAGTATTGGGATATCTTACAACCCCGCTTTCAGCGTTACTATAATTACTGCCTTGAGGCTAGCGTTAATACACCTGAAGTTGTGCAAACTATGTACGATTACCAGATGGCCACAAAAGGGCTTCTTCTCAACTCCACCAATAAAATAAAGAAAGTCATTTTTGCCAGCGGCAACAATGAACTGATCAAAGATTACGTAGCCTGGCTGGATAAGAAGGAAACGTTGGCGCGGTTGTACTCACTTTCGAAAGAAGACCTGAGCAATCAAAAAATTGATTTGCCTGCATTGGAGAAAGAAGCCAATGACATGGAACGCTCGCTTTCGCAACGTTCATCCGATTTCTCGCAAGGATATGCAGCGGAAAAGCAGAGTTTCAAGCAAGTAGTTTCTGTATTAAGCGACCAGGAAGCTGTGATAGAATTTATTCGCATTCGTGCTTTCGACAAGGATTTTACCAACGATTCAAAATATGCAGCGCTAATACTCACCAAAGGAGCCCCTTCTCCAAAACTGATCATACTTGACAATGGTAACCAGTTAGAAACACGATATGCGAAATTTTACAGGAACTCCATTCAGCAAAAGTCGCCAGATGGATATTCTTACGATCAGTTTTGGGCACGAATCGATCCCTCACTATCAGGGAAGAAAACCCTTTACATTTCTGCTGATGGGGTGTACAATCAAATCAGTCTGAATACGCTGAAAAAAACTGACGGTGATTTTATTCTTAACCGATATGATATTATTCTGGTGGGCAATTCCAAAGATGTAATTGGACTCAAAAGCCAAAAGACGGGGGCATCAAAAAAAACTGCTTTTCTGCTCGGCTTCCCTGATTATGGTGGCGATGCAGTCGCATCTTTGCCTGGAACAAAACTAGAGGTTGAAAATATTGGAAAGATTTTAAAAATTGGAGGTTATCAGATTACACCTTATCTACAGAAAGCAGCCACAGAGGGTGTGGTGAAAGCGATGAAGGGTCCTTCGATCGTACACATTGCTACACATGGATATTTTCAGGCAGATGTAGACCAAGCTTCCGTTGGTGTGCACCAGGAGAATGCAAAGAACAATCCATTATTGCGATCTGGAATCTTGCTGGCAGGTGCATCACCAACTATCAAGGGTGAAGCCATGCCAAATTTGGAGAGCAATGATAATGGGGTCCTTACTGCCTATGAAGCCATGAACCTTTCTCTGGATGGCACCGACATGATTATTTTAAGTGCTTGCGAAACTGGCTTGGGCGATGTTCGTGCCGGTGAAGGAGTATATGGATTACAGCGTGCGTTTTTGGTGGCCGGAGCAAAAGCCATGGTGATGAGTTTATGGAAAGTGGATGATGCGGCAACACAAGCCTTAATGACAAATTTCTATACAAACCTTGCCAAAGGCAACTCCAGAACAAAAGCATTCAAGCAGGCGCAGTTGCAACTGATGACGAAATTTAAAGAACCGTACTACTGGGGCGCTTTTGTCATGATGGGGATGTAGGTTTTTGTTCGTAATAAAAGTTGAAAGTTACCTATTTCTCATTTAAGGGGTAGTTTAGAATATGATATTATTGTTTCTCTATTGTTTCCTGTTCACACACATCAATGGAAATCCTTCGCCAGAAGTATTTCACTCGTTAACCACTCTGAATAGTATTAAAACCACAAACTTAAGTGAG
>JAHEMS010000364.1 GCA_024643595.1 Bacteroidota bacterium | reverse complement strand
TTTCCTTTCGGTGATTCCAGCAAGTGTTAAGAAGATTGCAGTGCTGGATCGCACCAAAGAGCCTGGCGCCCTTGGTGAACCACTTTTCATGGATGTGGTGACTGCCTTACGTACTCGTCCTGAAATACACATCATTGGAGGTCGTTATGGATTATCTTCCAAAGAATTTACACCATCTATGGTGAAAGCGGTCTTTGATCATCTTAACAATAAAGGATGGCATGGCTTTACGGTTGGCATTAATGATGATGTCACTAAACTATCCATCCCGGTGAAGGAAGAAATTGATACCGAACAGGAGGGCATCGTTCGATGCAAGTTCTGGGGTTATGGATCGGATGGTACGGTCAGTGCCAACAAGAATTCAATTAAGATTATCGGAGAAAGCACGGATCTGTTTGTACAGGGGTATTTTCAATATGACTCGAATAAATCAGGTGGGTACACCATTTCACACCTGCGCTTTGGTAAGCAACCTATCCAATCCGAATATTTATTGGATAAAGTTGACTTCGTGGCATTGCACAGGTCACAATATATTGGTCAATATGATATTCTTGAAGGGATCACAAAGGGTGGAACCTTCCTGATCAACAGCAGCCAGAAACCCGAAAATATCTTCCGGCTCTTTACGCGAGATATGCAGGAAACAATCTGGAAGAAAAAAATTAAAGTGTATGCCATCGATGCCTCCAAGATTGCCAAGAGCGTGGGCTTAGGCGGACGTATCAATTCGGTGATGCAGACGGCTTTCTTTAAAGTTTCAGGTGTGGTGCCTGAAAAAGAAGCCATTGAGCTCATCAAGAAATACATCGAGAAACAATTCGCTCGTAAAGGCAAGGAGATTGTGGAGATGAACTGGAAGGCCATTGATGTGACTTGTGATTCCATCATTGAAGTGCCGATTCCTAAGGAAGCCGATAAGTTTGCGGACATCACTAAGGTGGTGCCTGAAAACTCGGGAGAGTGGGCAGACTTTGTGATCGATCCTATCCTTCGTTTGAAAGGAGATACCATTCCGGTTTCACGCATGCCATTGAATGGGGCAGTGCCTACCGGTACCAAGAAACTTGAATACCGAGGAGTGCCTGGCAACCCGGCCAGCTGGATAGAAAAACTAGACTTTGTTAAAGAGGTAAACGTATCCGAACCTTATATCGAATATCCGCCTAGCTGTTCGGGTTGTGGTGAAGTTCCCTACATCCATATGGTCACTCAGATGTTTGGTGATCGTATGATCATCGCCAATGCCACAGGTTGTACCTCTATTTATGGAGGAACTTTCCCAACCACTCCATATACGAAAGACAAAAAAGGAAAAGGACCAGCCTGGGCCAACTCGCTCTTTGAAGACAACGCTGAGTTTGGTTATGGCATTAGGCTGGCAACTGATGCTAACCGGAAGCAGCTGAAGACTAATACTTACGCGTTGGTTCCTTTACTAACAAACGCAGTCCTTCGTAACGCGCTTGAAAAGGGATTGATACTCTTTGATGAGGTAACCCGCGAAGCCAAAGATCATGCTGATGTAATCAAAACGCTTTTGGCCGAAGAGAAAATGAGAAGTTCCGGAAACAAAGAAATCCGGATATTGCTCGATAAGATCATTGAACTACAGGATTACTTTATTGACAAGAGCATCTGGATCCTTGGCGGTGATGGTTGGGCTTATGATATTGGATTCAGTGGATTAGATCATGTCATGGCATCCAATCGCAATGTGAATCTCCTCGTCGTGGATACTGAAGTTTATTCCAACACAGGCGGTCAGGCATCAAAATCCACACCTCGTGGAGCAGTGGCTAAATTCGCGTCCGATGGTAAGAAACTCGGCAAGAAAAATCTTGGTTTAATGATGACCACTTATGGCAACGCCTACGTGGCGGTAGTGAATATGGGTATGGATCGTGAGATAACAGCCAAAGCTTTTATTGAAGCTGAGCGCCACAATGGTCCATCATTGATCATTGCCTATTCACCTTGTATTGCTCATGGTTATAATATGCAGCAGGCCAAAAAGCAGTCGGAAAAAGCAGTGAAGAGTAACTACTGGCCGATGTACCGATTCAATCCTGAATTGAGAGCAGAAGGCAAGAACCCATTTACCTGGGATGTTCCAGAAACCGAGCATATAGCCTTTAAGGATTATCTGCAAGAAGAAATTCGTTACAAGACGCTATCCTTGACTAACCCTGAAGAAGCGGAACGCTTAACGAAGCTCGCTATTCATGATAATGAGCAACGAATCAAAGATATAAAGCACTTGTCAGAAATATAATTCTAAACACCAATCATCATGGTAGATTTAAAAACAAGATACTGCGGACTAACATTAAAAAATCCGATTGTAGTCGGAGCCAGTAACCTGGTAACAGATATCGATAACCTGGTTAAATTAGAAAAGGCCGGGGCTGCTGCGATTGTGTACAAGTCTTTATTTGAAGAGCAGATTCAACTTGAGTCATTGGAATTAGAGCAATCCCAGGAAGCGTACAGCAACTGGGATGCAGAACATGATTCATTTTTTCCTTCGTTAAAACACGGAGGCCCTGCCGAGCATTTAATGCGACTGCGACAAGCACGAAACGCGATTTCAATTCCCTTGATTGGAAGTTTGAATTGTGTTTTTCATGATACGTGGATAGAGTATGCGCAAAAAATGGCGGAAACCGGAATTGATGCGCTGGAGCTAAACTTTTATGCCAGTGAAATTGATTTTGAATCTGATGGAGCGGGCATTATCAATGATCAACTTGAGGTGTTGCGCGACATACACAAGTCAATTCGCATTCCGGTAATCGTTAAGCTGAGCCCATTTTATACCAACACGTTGTCTGTGATTAATAAAATGGATAAGGCAGGAGCATCAGGATTTGTTTTATTCAATCGACTTTTTCAACCAGATATTGATATTGATAAGGAAATTCACCATTATCCGTATAACTTTAGCAGTGAGAATGACAGCCGTTTGGCGTTGCGATATGCAGGCCTTCTGTACAGTAAGATTGATGCCTCGATCATCAGCAATACGGGAATATTCTCCGGAAACGATGTTATAAAAATGTTATTGGCTGGAGCTGATGCGGTACAGATTGTAAGTACGATTTATAAACGAGGAATCAACTATATTGAGAGCATGCTGATTGATATCGAGAAATGGATGGAGAAAAAGAAGTACACTTCAATTGGTGATTTTAAAGGAAAGCTTTCCAAAGAAAACATGATTGATCCATTTTCCTATAAGCGTGCTCAATATGTGGATATCTTAATGCGCTCAGAGGTATTTATGCAGTATCATCCTAAGCGGGGTGAGTTGAATGATGGAAAAGGAATTGAAGATTATTAAAAACGTAACCAACTAAAAATTAAATAAACTATGGCAACGATTGGTATTTTTTACGGCTCCACGGAAGGAAACACGGAGCGTGTAGTAACTCAACTTCAGGAAAAACTGGGAGGGGAAGAGGTGGCTGCATTACATAATGTAAACTCTTCATCCGCGGATGATATGCAGCCTTATCCTTATCTGATATTAGCATGCCCAACCTGGGAGATAGGACAATTGCAGGAAGACTGGGATTCGTTCATCGATGAATTGGAAGGAGTGGATTATACGGGTAAGAAAGTTACCTATTTGGGGTTAGGTGATGCTGATGGATATCCTGATACTTTCCTGGATGCTATGGGTATCATTCATGATCGCATAAAAGATAAAGGGGCCACCTTCGTTGGAGCATGGCCTACCGACGGTTATAACTTTGAAGCATCCAAGGGTGTGGTCGATGGAAAGTTTTTAGGACTGGCTATCGATGAAGACAATCAAAAAGATCTCACTGCCAAACGCGTAGAAGATTGGGTTGCCTTGATCAAACCAGCGTTTGAATGACCAGGTCATGGGAGACATTCGGTTTAAGAAACCCATATTTCCGGTTAGCGATCAGTTAAGGAATTACCTGGTCGCTACCAACCGCGAAATTGACGGTCCGATTGGCTACCCTGATTTATTGCGATACAATAGCTCGATTACTTTATTCGATAAAAAGGGAGCAGACACCCTATGGGAAACGCTCATCTATTCCGAATCAGACCGGCAATATATTCACGAAGCGTTAAGGAAATTCTATGCGCTTCTAAAGGTGGGAGGAGACCTTTCCGTGATTGAACATTTATATGTCGATCGCGTTGATTACTGCCTTTATGCCAACACACACCCTATACGCGTGCGTATCGTCAACCGGCTTAACGACCTGTTTGATTATTATTATATCAAGCAGGCTGATGCTTCCCGCGTTTACGGCATGGAACTGGAGCATTTGCTATCTCCCAATAAAATCAATTATCTCATTCGGGGCGATACGTTTATTGAAGAGCATATACAGGGTATTCCTGGCGACACATTTATTCACCATTACCTGGTGGAGGATCATCAATACAATCCGCTTC
>JAHEMS010000363.1 GCA_024643595.1 Bacteroidota bacterium | reverse complement strand
CAAGTTGTTTTTCATTTTGCGCATGCACCCAAATGAAAGCGTCTGGCCGTATATCATGTTGTTTTAAAATTTCAATTTGTTCCCGTGCAGGTATTGCAGGGCCTGTATGCGAGGCGATGGTAAGCCCTGTTGCTTGGTGTGTCAATGCAGCAGCCAATATTAATTTTTTTGAAATTTCAGTGAGTGATCCCGGGTTCACAGAAATTTTAATGAAACCGGGATGGACAGAAGAACCTGCGATACCATGCTCAAATTCATCTATCCATTGCTTAGCTAATTGATCGGCGGATTCTGAAAATGCATAGGCAGGCAAAAACTTGTTATCCGAGCCGCCATACAATCCGGTGTTAGTTACAATACTTATGTTACTTGCCTTAGATAATCTTAACAACAATTTCGGATCGCGGCCTAAGTAGTTGGGAGTGCAATCAAAAATAGTTTTTACGCCAGCTTCCTTTGCTTCTTCCAGATAGGGTAAGATTTTTGAGAATGCGGCATCTTCGTTCCAGCGATTATGTGAATATTTATCAGCCCCAATAAAATCAACCAGTAAATGTTCGTGCGATAGTGAAATACCCAACTGTGAGACTGAAATATTTCCAGAAACTGACATCACCTGCGAATGTTGACCGGACACTGGTTTAAATGCAAAGAATGATAGTACAATGAGGGTTAGTTGCTTTTTCATCGGACTACTTCAGATGGTATTCAAATAATTTTTTTCAACGCTCCTGTGAAATTTTATTGAAAAGTAGCAAAAGAAAGCAATTCCTTTTCAAATTTTTTGATGGTTTATTAGTCGTTATAATTCGTATAAGTGTAATGGTGATTGTAATTTTGGCATTTGAAATTATAACGTATAATGTATGAATGATTTTATAAAGCAGGAATATTTCGGTAATACGGTTGAACATTACCTTATCGCTTTGGGTATTATGGTGATTGGGGTACTCTTCGTACGCCTTATTCGAAAAGGCATTCTCAATCAAATCAAAAAATGGACATCAAGAACTGAGACAAAACTCGATGACTACATCGTGCGAGGCATCGAAAAGTTTGGTTTGCCAATATTGAATTTTTTCATCATTTATTCTGGCGTAAAATACCTGGACTTTCCTGAAAACACGGACAAGATGATTGGTAACGTAGCCGTGATTGTAATTACTTATTATGCCATCCAGATGCTCTCGTCATTTGTACGACTCACCTTAGAGGCCCTAACCAGTCAACAGGAGGGAGGTCAGGAAAAACTAAAGCAGCTCAATGGTATCATGCTGATACTAAATGGGGTGCTTTGGGGTCTTGGATTACTATTTATTTTTGATAATCTGGGTTATGACGTAACCGCTATTGTGGCGGGTTTGGGAATAGGAGGTATTGCTATCGCATTGGCAGCTCAAAGCATCCTCGGTGATTTGTTTAACTACTTTGTGATCTTTTTTGATCGTCCTTTTGAAATAGGTGACTTTATTACCATTGATGATAAGAAAGGCGTCGTGGAATATATTGGCATTAAGACTACCCGGGTGAAAAGTATTGGCGGTGAACAATTGGTATTTTCAAACAGCGACTTAACGAATTCACGAATTCATAACTTCAAGCGCATGGAACGAAGAAGGGTCGTGTTTTCAGTGGGTGTAATCTATCAAACGCCCACTCATTTATTGGAAAAAATTCCTTCTATCTTAAAGAACATTGTAGAGTCAAATCCCGCAGTAACGTTTGACCGTGCCCATTTTCAGAAATTAGGATCCTTTAGCCTGGATTATGAAGTAGTCTATTTTATTGAAAATTCAGACTATGTTCAATACATGGATATTCAGCAAAAGATGAACCTGGAGATTTTTAAAACTTTTGCTTCAGAGGGAATTGAGTTTGCTTATCCTACGCAGACGCTGTTTGTAAGTAAGTAATGGATTAGCGGGCTCCTTATCATTTGTGGGATTGATTGGTAAGGAACTGGGTTTACAATTAAATAATCTGACTTTAAAATGATTAACGCTACAAGCAGTTTATTTAGCATAAAATGAAGTGGTTGATTAAGTCTCAAAACTTTTAGGACATTTACTTCATGGCAAAGAATAAAAAGCGCCAGGTAGACATTGTTGTTCTTTCGGACATTCATCTTGGCACGTATGGCTGTCATGCAGAAGAGCTATTAAAGTATCTCAAATCCATCGACCCTGGCAAACTTATTCTGAATGGGGACATCATTGATATGTGGCAGTTCTCAACGCACTATTGGCCAAAGACTCATATGCAGGTAATCAAACATTTTACCAGCCTGATGACACGGAATACAAAAGTGATTTACCTGACCGGCAATCATGATGAAATGCTCAGAAAATTTTCCGGTTTTCGGCTCGGCTCATTCCATATCGAAGATAAATTATTATTAAAGGTCAATTCGAAAAAAAAGGCGTGGATCTTTCATGGCGATGTATTTGATGTGACCATGAAGAATGCCAAATGGCTGGCTAAACTGGGCGCAGTGGGATACGACTCTCTTATTCTTATCAACACTTTTGTAAACTTTCTGCTGCAAAAGCTCGGACGGGAAAAAATATCTCTTTCCAAAAGGATCAAAGACAGCGTGAAAAAGGCCGTTCAGTTTATCGACAATTTTGAATTAACTGCCGCGGGCATCGCAATTGACAATGGATACGATTATGTGGTTTGTGGCCATATCCACAAACCTGAAATGAAAACGATTTCAAACGCCAGGGGAAGTGTAACCTATCTTAATTCAGGTGACTGGGTTGAAAATCTTACCGCCCTGGAGTATCATAAGGGGTCTTGGAAAATGTATAGCTATCGGGATGATAAGATTGCGCCAGCAATTAAACTTCCACGTAGATTTAAGAAGTCTGATAACAAAGAGTTGTTCAATGAAATGTTGGCGCAAGTATTAAAGACTAAAAAGTGAAAATAGTATATGCTTTTTCAAGGAACAGGCAATGGCCACATCGCCAGAGCTGAGGAGATTGCCCCAATTCTTTCTGACTAGGGTAAAAAACTTAAGTCGATATTCAATTTATAAATCAATTGAGCCCAAGTAAGGGTTAATCTTTTTTCTCTTTTGTCAAATCTGTTATCATACTGTTGAATATGGATAAGATAAGGCTGAACCCCAATGCCCACCAAAATCCATCCACCGTGAAACCAGCAACAAAATAATCAACCAGCAGAATAATCAGCGCATTAATGACCAACAGAAAAAGACCTAGTGTTACCAGTGTAATCGGAATGGTGAAGATGATTAATATTGGTTTAACGATTACGTTGGCTATCGCTAAGACGATCACTACGAGTAACGCATAACCATAATTTTCAATATGAACTCCGCCTTGCAGCAGGTAACCGGTTAATAAAACCGCCAGTCCATTTAAAAGAAATCGCACGAGTCCGTTCATATTTTTTAGAAAAGGTTGAATTTTTTCTTAAACAAGTTTATTAAAATATATCACATATACGAATTTATCATAGCGGGGTTGGTTTGGGTATGATCACCACCACATAGAAAATAATTATCCCTGTGGTGATGCCGGAAAATAAAAAGGTGACTTCAGCGCCAAAGGTAAACCAGAGCCAGCCGGCCATGGCACTTGCAATCATGGTAAATACACTCTGGAACCCGGTATAGGTGCCAATCGCTGTGGCCGTATCTTTTTTGTCCGTGATGTTACTGATCCAGGCTTTTGCAATGCTTTCAGTGGCGGCAGCATACAGCCCGTAAAGAAAAAATAAAATCAAAAATAAAATCAACTGATTGGTGAAAGCTATGGTGGTATATACCAAAGCAAATAAAGTCAGGCCAATGATAAACGTTTTCTTAAATCCAATCTTATCGCTTAGGCGACCAATTGGATAAGCAGCCAATGCGTAAATGAGATTGTAGAAAATATATATTCCAATTACGTAGGTGTCGCTGAGTCCTGCTTCTTTTACCTTGAGCAGAAGGAAAACATCTGAACTGTTTATGCAAGTGAAGGCGAGCAGGCCTATTAAAAGTTTTTTGTAAGGCAGAGGGCTTTTTTTCCAATACTGCAAGAATGAAAAGAAAGAAGCGGATGTCGCCTTGATTTTATGTTGATGGTCTTTATTTTCATTGACAAAAAGAGTAAAACTTACAGCGACAATACCGGGAATAAAGGCCAGGTAGAACAGATACTGATAATTGCCGGGATAGAAAAAAAGAAATACCAACGCACAGACAGGACCAATTACTGCTCCCAACGTATCCATGGACCGATGAAGACCGAATACCTGACCCTTTGTCTGTGGTGTTGCCTCGTCCGAAAGCATGGCATCGCGAGCCCCGGTTCGCAATCCCTTCCCGATGCGATCTGTTGTTCTCGAAAAAAATATCCACAGCGGATAGGTAAGCACGGCCATCATGGGCTTGGAGATAGCACTTAATAAATACCCAAGTCTGATGAAAGGAAGACGCTTACCACTAAC
>JAHEMS010000362.1 GCA_024643595.1 Bacteroidota bacterium | reverse complement strand
TTTTGGGCGTTCACCTGTGAACCAGCTAACAAAAAGGTCAGGGATAAAATGAATATTCTTTGAATCCAGGGCACAAAAAATGGAGTCATTTTAGATTACTTTTTGAGATACGTACAATGAATAGCTGAATAGTCCCCACATACCAAATGTGAGGAATTCCAGTTGAAAATTATATAGATCTTTAGGAAGCTTTACAATTACGTTACCGCAAAAAGTCTGGCCAGCAAAATTGATAACGGTAACAATAGAAGGATAAACAAACCCAGATAAAAAGCATCAAAGGCCGCAGCCCAACTTGCGTTCATTACAATCAAAGCAATCACACCAGCCTTCACCGCTTTTCCAATATTTTTTCCAATGGGTTCCTGATAAGCCCGATACAACGGAGGGTAAATGAGTATTGCGTGCAGAAGAACAAATAACAGGGCATAAATGCCATTGCCTTGATCCAAGGAAACAAATAAAATCGAGGCATTCACAATGATGTATAACATGGCGGCAAAGAGAATCGTGTTGCTTTTTCCGCCATGAACTTCTCCTCGGCTGATCATGGTAATGGAGGCAATATAAATGATAGGGACTACTGCTAAATAGCCATATTGATATATGACCGCTGGCACTAAACTCATCCCCAACAATAGATTTAACCCCCGGCAGATGCCCATGTTAAGGGGTCCCAGAAAATCATGATGCTTACCCCATTTATCATAAATAAGTGAGGCAATGGCAATGAAAGTGGCAATGATGCCTGATGGGTAAATAGCAAATTTAGTGGCGGCTGCAATCCCCACAATCAGTAAGGCCGATCCAAGAAGAGCTCCTTCTTTTTCAGAGATTAATCCACTGGGTATGGGGCGTTCCGGACGCTCCATCCGATCGAGTGAGGCATCGAAAACATCATTGAAAACAACGCCTCCTCCATATAATCCAATCGTAGCTACAACTAATAAAAGAACGGAAGGGAGGTCATTTATTCCTCCCACAAATCCGGCAATGGCTGCACCGGCAAGGATATCAGAAATGGCTGTAACAATATTAGCTGGCCGCGTAAGCCTGAGAAATCCAATCAGTTTTTTCACCTACCGGATGATCAAGGAATCTTTATTGACACGAGGGGCCTGACCTCCACGTAAAACGGTGTTTCCTTGAAACTTAAGACTCTGATCAATTTGCTTTACCCCTTCGAAATCAGCGACATTGATTTGGCCACTTTGTCCAAAGGCGGTGATGGCATTTTTATAGGTGACAAGATGAATGGCTTCATCAGAGATGCCGCTTTGTTTCATTAACACGGCAGTCTTTGGCACTGCCAGCGGATCACTTATTCCCCAGTCAGCCGCGGAGTTAATCATGATGCGCTCAGCCCCATATTTCTTCACCACTTCCACCATTCGTTCATTGCCCATTTTTGTAAACGGGTAAATGGAAAATGCTGCCCAAAATCCTCGATCCAGTACTTCTTCAACGGTTTCTTCATTGTTGTGATCAACGATGACAAAACCCGGATCAAGCCCACATTCAATAGCGATGTCCATACTGCGCTGTGTTCCTCGCTTTTTATCCCGATGGGGTGTGTGTATCTGCACGGGCAGGGAAGCATCTTTAGCAAGAAGCAATTGAAGGCGATAATATTTTTCTTCAGCCGCGGTCTGATCATCAAATCCAATCTCACCTACACCCACAACGCCTTCTTTGTAAATGAAGAGCGGAAGAATTTCCATCACTTGTTCGGACAGGGCTTCATTATTGGCTTCCCGTGAATTGAGACCGATGGTGCAATAATGTTTGATGCCGAATTGAGAAGAACGGAATCGCTCCCATCCTACAAGGCTGCTGTAATAATCCTGGAAAGTAGATAAACCGGTTCTTGGTTGACCCAGCCAGAAGGCAGGCTCAATAAGTCCAACTACCCCCGCATCGGCCATCGCCTGATAATCATCGGTCGTGCGTGATGTCATGTGCACATGAGGATCAAAAAAATTCATTCCCTTTATACTTTCCAGATACAGCGGCAATTCTACGCGCGGTTCCAGGTCTTTTTCGGTAAGGTCTTTACTGCAGCACATAATTTTTTCTTTTACTATTTTATCAGATACCGGGCTGGCAAATATGAATGATTATGAGGAATTCTTTTCCAGTTTTTTACCTATATCATCCCATGTCATGCCACTTTTTATAATAGATCTTAATTCATCATTTTTATCAACCAACTCTTTTGCAGGGGGGTATGTGCTCATAGAACAAGCTAAAGCAGCAGCTTCGCGTTCAGTAGAGTTTTCTGAAAGAGCGATACGCATAATATCGGGAAATATTTTTTCATTCATGAATTTTCCAACGCATCGCCAAAGCAAAGGATTGATATCACGATGGGCAGCCCATCGCTCATGAGCGTAGTCTGACAATGTGTTAGCCAGGCTCTGATTGGCACGTAGTTCGAGGTTTACAATCTGGTTGATTGGCTTTTCAGTAAAAATAGCTTTTAGCACTAACTGGTTCCAGGCTGGTTCATCCAGATTTTCCGAAGGATACGGATTGTTGCACATGATGGACTCGAGTACATCTGCAATATTATTACGGATGCCTTCTGCACATTGGGCTCGCCAATTTTCAGGAAAAGCCAATAATGGTAATGAAGAATACAAGGCAATCAATTCATTCATTTCTGCCGTTGGGAATAAGCTTTCGATGACACGAATATATTCTTTGGGGTTCATGGTATCAAGGTGCATTAAAAACCAAACCCGGCATAACCGATCAATTGGCCAATGCTGAATGGTAAGATGAGGACGAATTTGTTGAATCTCCCTGATTTCTTCTTCAGATAAGTTTATCAGCTGCTTTCCTGTTTTGCGTGGTGTGGCAGCAAAAGCAATCATGAAGTGCTGAATATTCTCTTCGTCACGGATTTGTGAAGATTTCTCCTTCAACCACTGCCAGGTATCAGGAGTCGTATATCGTTCTATAATGATTGCTAATTTCGATATAAGGGAGTCCGCATCGTAGGAATACACAATCGGATGGATTTTATCTTTTGTAGTAGACATTTTACAAATCTAATAAAGGGTCTGATTGAAATTCATGATTATAATCAGGAACTCCATTCAAAACAATGAATAAAGGGCTATGAAAAATGCTGTCGCGATCGATTCAACGAGGCAACAGGCGCCAATAAATCAACAATTAATTTTATTGACTCTTGTTTCGTGACGGCCACCCTCAAAAGGAGTAGACAAAAATTTATCTGTAATTTTTTCTGCAGCTTCTGTAGTAACAAACCGTGCGGGAATGCATAGCACATTGGCATTGTTGTGTCGGCGCGCAAGCGATGCAATTTCTTCTGTCCAGCAAATGGCAGCTCGAATGCCTTGTGTTTTATTGGCAGTGATGGCTACACCATTGGCACTTCCGCAAAGCAAAACCCCTAATTCAAATTCTTTTCTCTCAACGGCAGTGGCCACCGGATGAGCAAAGTCAGGATAATCAACGGAATCGTGATTATAGGTTCCAAAATCTTTTACTTCATGGCCGATCTTTTCGAGATGTGTCTTAAGTAATTCCTTATAATCAAAACCGGCGTGATCAGCACCTATGGCTATCTTCATATAGATGATTGTTGATCTAATCTTTCTTCCTCCTTTTCACGTTTTATTTTTCTTTTCAATTCTAACGCTGAAATGAAAATACTTATTTCATAGAGGAAGTATAATGGAATAGAAATCAGGGACAAACTTAGGGGGTCAGAACTCGGTGTAATGATAGCCCCGATTACTAAAATAGCAACGACAGCATGTTTGCGATAACTCCGCAAAAGTTTCGGAGTAACAATCCCTACTTTGGTCAAAAAGAAAATAACGATTGGCAATTGAAACAAAAGTCCGCTACTGACAACCAATATCGTTATGGTTGATACATATGAAGTGATATCAAATTCATTTGAAATTTTAGCGCTTATCGAATAATTTGCCAGGAAGGCAATCGTCATAGGACTTAGTATAAAGTATCCGAAAGAAATACCAAGAAGGAAAAGAAAGGAAATGGAGAACACGGCGCCTCTTGAACTTTGTTTTTCTTTTGTGTACAGACCTGGCTTAACGAAACTCCATAACTCCCATACGACATAAGGAAAGGCAACAACCAAACCGATCACGAAGGAAGCCGTTAACTGCATGGTAAATTGACCCATTAAAAAGCGACTTTGAATCTTCATCGGAATATCAGTGACGCATAATCCATCCACTCCGGTCGCGGTTCCCAGCTCGCAAAGCCAGCGAAAGGTTATAAAATTTACATCGCCGGGGGCAAACACAATGTATTCAAAAATTTCACGGGTATAGATAAATGCCACAATCATCATGATGAAAATCGCTGCTACCGATCTCACTACATGCCATCTCAGTTCTTCAAGATGATCAAGAAATGACATTTCTTTTTCTTCGCTCATAATAATAAGTCCTAAATAAAACT
>JAHEMS010000361.1 GCA_024643595.1 Bacteroidota bacterium | reverse complement strand
TGCCCTTCTCCATGAAGCTGTATACCTATGTTACGGTATGGCAAATGGTCTACCCTCCCGGTCTTTAGATCGAAGCCTTTAAATTGAAATACCTGGTCGAACGATCCATCCAGCACCAGGACTTCGGGAATGTCTACTTTTATTTTTTTATCCTTTGTTGCGAGCCAAATCCTATCCGCGGTCTGTAAGGCAAGGTCGAGTTCGTGGGTAGCCACTAAAATCGCCCGGTCAGCCGTTCTCGAAAGCTGGCGCAGGGTATTCATGATCTCTACACGGTTGTTCAAATCCAAATGGGCAGTTGGTTCGTCCAGAAATAATACCGGAGTGTTCTGGGCAAGCGCTTTTGCTATCATCGCCATCTGTAGCTGGCCATCGCTAAGTTCATATAATTTTTTATGAACTATTGAATCAATATTCATCAAGGCTATCGCCTCATTAATTAACCTGTGATCTTCCTTAGTCAAGGAGATATTCCAGTTCAGGTAAGGATAGCGACCGTATGAAATCAAATCGTAAACATGCATATGGGTTGCCGAGATCTTATCTGTGAGCACCAGCGCCATGGCTTGTTTCCTGGGTATTTTAAATTGACCTTCCAGCGGTTTTTGCAATCCTGCCAATGTTCTGATCAGTGACGTTTTACCAATTCCGTTGGGCCCCATAAAGCATACTAGTTCTCCCGTTTTCAGTTCGATATTCAGACCTTCGAAAAGGGAATGCGCTTGTCCACCTTGGTAATAACCGATTGACAGGTTGTTGGTTTGCACTATAATATCATGTTCAGACACGAATTCGTTTTGATTTAATGATCATCCAAATTACCACGGGGGCTCCAATTAAAGACGTAATGGCATTTAAGGGAAGAATTTGTGTACTGCCGGGAAGCTGCGCAAGTAAATCACACAACAGCAATAAACTTGCACCTCCACAAATTACTGCAGGAATCAGGATTTTATGATTTGTCGCGGGAATGATTAGCCTTACTAAATGGGGTACAGCTAATCCGACAAATGCAATAGGGCCACAAAACGCAGTTACCGACCCTGTTAATAAGCCAGTACTAACAACGATTAAAAATCTTGAACGGGTTACATTCATACCAAGTCCCTGCGCATAATTTTCACCCAGAAGCCAGGTGTTTAATGATTTACTTGATAAGTAGGCAATGGCAACACCTGTTAAAACAATGATGGCAAGGACCGCCAATTCATTCCAGCTGGTACTTCCAACATTTCCAAGAGTCCAGATCATGAAAGTTTGCAGATCTTCGGCTTTACCAAGGTATTGAAGGACACTAACGAGTGATGAGGTGACCGCACTAACCATCAATCCGATAATCAATAAGGAGGTATTGTCTCTTACATAATGCGCTATGCTGATTATCAATAAAAAAACAAGTCCACCGCCAATACTTGCCCCAATGGCGATACTCCAGGGTGTATTAAAGAAAAGTAATCCAAATTTTGAATTAGCCTGACTTACAAATATGAGGATGGCAACCATTAGACTTGCTCCAGAACTAAGCCCAAGTACATCAGGCCCTGCCAGCGGATTTCTGAATAAGGTTTGCATAAGAAGTCCGCCAGTGGCTAGAGCACCCCCAGCCAGCACGCAGGTGATGGCCTTGGGTAATCTAAATTGAAGCAATATATCCCTTGAGGTGGTGGACTCACCCCATAGAGATGAAACAACTTCTTTGATTGGAATATGGACACTTCCAACTACAATATCCATCACGAAAAGGATGATGAGAATCATGCTTAAAGTGAGGCCTGCTTTCCAATATGTATCGTGGTTCATTAAGTGACTTCGCAATTGACCTGAAAGTAAGTCCTTTTTAATCTTTGAGAAAAATCAGGTAATGAATGCCAACTTTAGAATTGCTTAATAATTATTTAAACAACTGTATATCAATAAATTATGTAATTATATAAACAGTTTGGAGAGGGGAGATTCAAATTCCAATATTTTTTTGAAACCCCCTC
Organism: Bacteroidota bacterium; assembly: GCA_024643595.1. Taxonomy (GTDB): domain Bacteria; phylum Bacteroidota; class Bacteroidia; order Cytophagales; family Cyclobacteriaceae; genus ELB16-189. Next base: position 2,491 of record JAHEMS010000361.1, on the reverse strand, counting down.
TTGTTAGCTAAGCTTTAGTTCCTATCTTTGCAGTCCTTTTTGCGGTACGAAACCCGCAAAACGATTAAAAAACAAGCAAAATAGGTTTCAACCATGCCTGGAATAATAGGACGTAAAATAGGAATGACAAGCGTATTTGGCCCAGACGGCCAAAATATTGCTGTAACAGTCATCGAGGCTGGCCCTTGTGTAGTCACTCAGGTGAAGAACCCTGACTCTGATGGCTATAGGGCAGTTCAACTTTCATTTGGTGAGAAGAAGGAAAAGAATACCACCAAGCCAATGGTTGGTCATTTTAAAAAAGCAAACACCACTCCCAAGAAGTCGATTTTTGAGATTAGAAATTTCCGTTCAGAATATGATGGGATTGTTGAGCTTGGAAAGCAGATTAATGTGCAGGATGTATTTGTAGAAGGTGACTTCGTAGATGCAGTAGGCATATCAAAAGGAAAAGGATTTCAAGGTGTAGTAAAACGCTATGGATTTGCTGGTGTGGGTGGACAAACTCACGGACAGCATAACCGCCTGCGTGCTCCTGGTTCTATGGGTAATGCCTCTTTTGCTTCCCGCGTTATTAAAGGGAAACGTCTTCCCGGCCGAATGGGTACGGATCGTGTAAAGACTCTTAATCTGAGAGTGATTAAAATCATGGCAGAGCAAAATCTGATTCTGGTTAGCGGTTCAGTTCCAGGTGCAAAGAATTCAACCATAATCCTGCAGAAGTGATGGACATTTCAGTTGTAAAACATAGCGGTGAAACCACCGGCCGTAAAGTAAACCTCACTAATGAGGTTTTCGGCATTGAGCCAAATGACCATGCTATATGGTTAGATGTAAAGAGTTTTCTGGCTAATCAACGTCAGGGAACGCATAAATCAAAGCAGCGTAATGAGATTTCTGGCTCGTCCAAAAAACTCAAAAAGCAAAAAGGTACTGGAGGAGCTCGTGCAGGTAACATCAAGAATCCACAATTCAAGGGGGGTGGCCGCGTATTCGGTCCTACACCAAGAGATTATTCTTTTAAATTGAATAAGAAGGTGAAGGATCTGGCACGCAAATCGGCCCTTACCTATAAAGCGAAAGATAATATGATTGCAGTGGTTGAGGATTTCAACTTTGCCACACCAAAAACCAAGGAGTATTTAGCAATGCTTAAATCATTGTCACTGGATGGTAAGAAGACGCTGTTGGTACTTCCAGAAGCGATCAGCAGTGTAGTGCTTTCAGGGAGGAACATTCAAAATGCAAAAGTGGTGACGGCAGATCAGATCAATACCTATGACGTTATGAATGCCGAGCAGTTGATTTTGGTGGAAAGTTCATTGAGTAAAATAGATAACCTTTTAAATAAACAGTAATCCCATGAGTATACTACATAGACCCCTGGTTACTGAGAAAGTTTCTTCTTTAAATGAGAAGGGAAAATATGGTTTCATAGTCAGTGGTGAAGCTAACAAGGTTGAGATAAAGAATGCCGTAGAGAAAATGTATGGTGTTAATGTGAAGAGCGTAAACACCATTAATGTACTTGGAAAATTCAAGTCACGTTTTACAAAAGCTGGTGTTTTATCAGGCCGTAAGCCAAGTATCAAGAAAGCCATCGTTACGTTGGCTGAAGGAGAAGTAATAGATTTTTATAGCAACGTATAATTTATAAACAATGGCGTTGAAGAAACTCAGACCAATTACCGCAGGTACCCGTCACCGGTTGTCCCCAGGTTTTGAAGATATCACGGAAACAAAGCCGGAGAAGTCGCTATTGATTACCCTTAAGAAAACGGGTGGTCGTAATAATTCAGGCAAAATGACGATGCGCTATATTGGCGGTGGTCATAAGCAAAAGACCCGTATCATCGATTTCAAGCGAGATCGCTTTGGCATTGCTGCAGTGGTAAAATCAATTGAATACGATCCATCAAGAACAGCGCGTATAGCCAAGTTATATTACGCTGATGGTGTTAAGTCATATATCATTGCGCCACAAGGAATTAAAGTAGGACAAACATTGATTTCAGGAACGGACATCGCTCCTGAAGTTGGAAATGCTTTGCCCCTTTCTAAAATTCCAATTGGTACAATTATCCATAACGTAGAGATCAAACCGGGTCGTGGAGCCTCCATTGCCCGCAGTGCAGGTGCATTTGTTCAGTTGGTAGCTCGCGAGGCTGTTTATGCAACGTTGAAAATGCCTTCTGGTGAATTGCGTAATGTATTGGTAAATTGTCTTGCGACAGTAGGAACAGTATCCAACGCTGAGCACATGAATGAAAGTGTTGGAAAGGCAGGTCGCAGTCGCTGGAGAGGTGTTCGTCCTCGTACCCGGCCGGTTGCTATGAACCCTGTTGATCACCCTATGGGTGGAGGTGAAGGAAGAGCGTCTGGTGGTCATCCGCGTTCACGCAAAGGCTTGCTTTCAAAAGGCAAGAAGACGCGTCATCCAAAGAAATATTCTGATGGTTTAATCATTGCTAGAAGGAAGAAATAATTATGG
>JAHEMS010000360.1 GCA_024643595.1 Bacteroidota bacterium | reverse complement strand
GTGCGTATGGAAACCAAGATGAAAGCTGATGAAGAAGCCATTAAAGTGTTTGCTTCTAATCTGAAAGAACTATTGCTTACCGCGCCACTGGGTCAGAAAAATGTTTTGGCACTTGATCCGGGATTCCGTTATGGATGTAAGGTTGTCTGCCTAGACCGGCAAGGAAAATTACTACATCATGATGTGATCTATCCGCATGAACCACAGCGAGAGTCATCCAAAGCTTCATCAATAATAAAATCCTTGTGCGAGAAATTTGAAATCGAAGCCATCGCTATCGGTAATGGAACTGCAGGTAGAGAAACAGAAGCTTTTGTAAAGTCGCTCGAATTATCTCACAAAATTATCATCATGGTGGTAAATGAGAGTGGCGCTTCAGTATACTCGGCATCTGAAGTAGCTCGTGATGAGTTTCCGGATAAAGACGTCACTGTCCGCGGCGCGGTATCCATTGGGAGAAGATTGATGGATCCCTTGGCCGAGTTAGTAAAAATTGATCCAAAATCAATCGGGGTTGGACAATACCAACACGACGTGGAACAAACAAAATTGAAGCAAGGTTTGGATGACGTAGTGATGAGTTGCGTTAACTCTGTTGGCGTTGAGGTAAATACGGCCAGTAAAGAATTGCTTTCTTATGTATCTGGATTAAGTCCAGCCTTAGCAAAAAACATTGTTGAATTCCGAAATCAGCATGGTCCATTTAAAGATCGTGAGTCATTGATGAGAGTTACCCGACTTGGAGAAAAGGTATTCGAGCAAGCGGCAGGTTTCTTACGCATCCATGAAGCTGAAAATCCGCTTGATGCTAGTGCTGTCCATCCTGAAAGTTATCCGATCGTTCAACAAATGGCTACCGACTTAGGATGCACTATTAAAGACTTGATGAACAGCAGTGAACTTCGTAATCAGCTGGATCTTAAAAAATATGTCTCGGGAAAGGTAGGCCTTCCTACCCTAACGGATATTCTAGCCGAATTAGAAAAACCCGGTAGAGATCCAAGGCAAACATTTGAAATATTCAGTTTTACAGATGGTGTAAACACAATCAATGATTTAAAAATCGGAATGTCATTACCCGGAATTGTGACTAATGTAACCAACTTCGGGGCTTTCGTTGATATCGGAGTGCATCAGGACGGTCTTGTGCATATTAGTCATCTATCCGATAAGTTTGTAAAGGATCCAAAAGAGGTCGTAGCGGTACAACAGAAAGTAAAGGTCACCGTCGTTGAGGTGGACACCGCACGCAAGCGCATCGGTTTATCTATGAAGAGTGACCCCTTTGCAGAACAGGCTTTGCCTAAAAATAAATTAGTAAATAGTCCTAAAGATCAGAAGTTTCAAAAGAAGGATTTTAGAACTAAACCCAACGACCGATCCAAAGAAAAGCCAAAAGAAAAGGAAATCAGCATGGAAGAAAAATTAGCCATGCTCGTTAATAAATTTAAAAAGAATTGATCGATGAAGTTGACTGGTGAAGAATCCATCATTCTTCAGCATCTGGCAAAGGTTGACGGAACAGGTAACATCATGGAGTTTCTTAATTTCGTTCACTCCAGATTTGATGAAGGTTTTGTTATCGCGAACAACATGCAGAATAAAGATCTTATTAAACTCTTGTATTCGAATTTTAACAAAAACTTAATTATTGTAGAGATCACATTGCTTGGGTCTAAATTTACTGTAGACTCGTAGTAATAATAGTCACTCAATTTGTTGCCACGTAATTAATTCCATACACCGTTTCAAAAGATTACAATAACTAGATGGTAGGAACACGGCTTATAAAAGAATTAATTTTATCCAGTAATTTAAAATCGCTCGGGATTAAACATCGTAATGTCTATACTTGGTTGCTCCTGACTTACAATTTCAGAAACCAATTTACCGGTACCAGGTCCCAGGCTCAACCCCATCATTGAATGACCTGTGGCTATTATAAGATTATTTAGTTTCTTACTTCTTCCAATATAAGGAAGACCATCAGGGGAGCAAGGCCGAAGACCATGCCATACCTGATTATGCTGTGGCAAATCTACTTTCATTTCAGGATAATACTTTGGAATAGAATTAACTATTCCTCTCACCCGATTCATACTGATACTATGATTCACACCGGTGATTTCCATCGTGCCACCAAAGCGTAACATATTTCCCATCGGCGTAACAGCAACACGAGCTTCTAAAAATATAGATGGTACGTGAATATTTTTCTCTACGTTGTGCAAGGTGAAGCTATATCCCTTGCCAGCCTGCATCGGCAATGAAATACCTAATTTAGCAGTCATGATTCCAGACCATGAACCCGTAGCAATAATCACTTCATCAAAAGTAAATTCTCCTTGATTTGTTTGAATGCTTCTGATGCAATTTTTCTCGATTAGAAAATCTGTAACTTCCGTGTTTGTTTTAAAAACTACTCCCTGATTCTTTATAAAAGGAATCAATTGATTGATGAAGGACTGAGGTGTAATGTGCGCATCACCCGGAAAGTAAATCCCTCCTCTTACGTTGACCTTCACTTCTGGTTCAAGTCTCTGAACCTCTTCTTTTGAAATCATATGGGCTTCAATACCTTGCCTGTTGGCGAGTGCCACGGTCCCTATCTCCTCTTCTTCAGTTTCTTTTGTCTGGTAAAGCATCAACAAACCTCGTTCATGGTAACCAAAATCGAATGGAAGTTCTTCTGTTAGCTGTTGATACATTGATTTACTCAGCAAACTGATCTCCTTGAGCGCTGGCGCTGACTTACTAACATGCTCCTTTGTAGCATGTTTATAAAAATGATATCCCCACTTTAATAAATCTCCACTCAGTCTGGGTTTGATATAAAATGGACTTGTTGAATTAAACATCCACCGAATGCCTTTGGAAATCATACCGGGGGCTGCCAATGGAATGATATGACTTGGCACAATCATACCCGCATTGCCGAAAGAACAACCATCTTTCAAATTACCTTGTTCGATGACAGTTACCTGATGGCCGGCTTTTACTAAATAGTAAGCTGAACTAAGTCCGATTATTCCACTACCAATTATTCCAACATTCATAAATTAATCCGATATTGAATTAAAGGACCTGAAAGCCATACGCATATGGATCATCGTCCGGGTCAATCTTTATGGTATTATATCCATAGATTTTTGCCCAGCCTTCCACACTTGGAATAATAGCAGGCTTGCCGTTTAATTCCGTCTCCTCCTCGATACGGCCTATAAACTTTGACCCGATTATGCTTTCATGAATAAAATTCTCTCCTTTTTTTAATTTTCCTTTAGCATACCATTGCGCTAATCTGGCTGAAGTACCCGTGCCACAAGGCGAACGGTCAATGGCCTTATCACCATAAAATACTGCATTGCGCGCTGTTGATAACGGATCAATAACGCTACCGGTCCATAGAATATGACTGCATCCGTTAATAGTTGGGTTTTCCGGATGAACGAACTCATACTTCATATTTATATTTTTCCTTAGTTCCCGACTCCAACTGATTAATTGATCAGCCGTGAATTCTTCCAATCCTGGAAAGTTTGGTTGAGGATCAACAATAGCGTAAAAATTTCCTCCATACGAAACGTCAACTGTCAGCACCCCAAGATCAGGACAATCAGCAGTAATATTTTCGGCAGCCAGGAATGCTTTCACATTGGTGATTTTAACAGACTTCACTTTCTTATTTTCCTGTTTATATTCAACCCTTACCAATCCGGCTGGCACCTCCAGATTTAATACCCCAGGTGTTTTTGGGATCACCAATCCTTCCTCGATAGCAATTGTTACAGTGCCTATCGTGCCATGTCCACACATTGGCAGACAGCCACTGGTTTCAATAAATAAAATTCCAATGTCATTGGATGGATCGGAAGGTGGATACAAAATACTTCCACTCATCATATCATGACCTCGAGGTTCAAACATTAAGCCTTTTCGAATCCAATCAAACTCGCGCAAAAAATGCTGGCGCTTTTCACTCATAGTAGCACCTTTCAGTTGTGGACCGCCACCGGCTACCACCCGCACCGGATTTCCACAAGTGTGAGCATCAATGCAGAAAAATGTCTTGTTCATACTTTATATATTACCATCCGGTAATTGTCATGTCTTTTCAAACCGGAATTCGCTACTTCTTTCCCCATTCGCTATTATACAATCTCCAAATCCCTAGCGGGTTCTCTTCTTTTAATTCTTCCGGCAATAAAGAAGGAGGGAAATTTTGAAAGGCAACAGGGCGCGAGAAACGTTTGACGGCATCGGTGCCGACTGCACTGAACCGTGAATCTGTGGTAGCCGGGTAAGGACCTCCATGCATCATGGATGGACAAACTTCTACACCCGTTGGCACACCATTAATGATCAACCGTCCCGCTTTCTCAACCATCGTATTTAATAAGCTGGGGTAATTAGCTATTTCAGCTTCATCACCAATTATAGTAATAGTTAATTGGCCTTGGCTGCGATTAATAACTGCGTGCAGCTCCTCG
>JAHEMS010000016.1:16505-17107 GCA_024643595.1 Bacteroidota bacterium | reverse complement strand
ATGCCAGCACGAAGATTGGAAGAAATTTCACCGATGATGCGGTACAAGGGAAGGATTCAAATTGGCGCCGATGCAGATATCACCGTCTTCAATGCCAACACCGTAAAAGACAAAGCTACGTTTGATAAAGGCCTCGCCTTTTCAGAGGGAATAGAATATGTGATCGTCAATGGAGTCCTGATGGTGAAGCAAGGCAAAACAGTGGCCAACACATTTGCCGGACAACCTGTATATGGAAAATTTAAAAAGTAATTTGATTATCAGTTCCCTCATGGCTCCTAAGCTTCGCCTCCTGAATCTCTCGAAAATTCAAAGAACTAAAATTGCTATCTTGCCCACATAACTATCTATACATGCATAAAGTATACTTCCTCCTGATGCTGAACATCATCGCTACCCCACTGTTCGCTCAAAATGTAAAAGTGAATGCCAAAACGAAAATGGCTATTGAAAAAGTGGATAAGGGAAAAATCAAAAATCATATTGCCTACCTGGCGGATGATAGATTGATGGGTCGCAAGCCCGGAACTGACGGCTATCAAATTGCCGTTGACTACGTGGTAAGCCAGTTCAAGGAGATTGGCCTTACCCCTGCCGGAGAT
>JAHEMS010000016.1:0-16495 GCA_024643595.1 Bacteroidota bacterium | reverse complement strand
TGCAAAAATTAGTTTTGCGAACCGCAACACTTAACAAGGCGATTTCAAAAGCAGTATTAGTGGATCGTTCAGGAAATGTGGATAGCCTTACTATTGGAAGTGATATTTACATCACCCCAAATATCATGCGGAATGAAGTGACTACGCAAGCACCGTTGGTATTTGTTGGATATGGAATTGATATTCCTGGAACGTATTCCGATTATGATAAAGTAGATGTGACCGGAAAGATTGTTGTATTCCTGAATGGTTCACCACAGAGTCTCGCACTGCCTTCAACGATTGCGGCTCACTTCAATAACCCAGCCTCCAAAATGGAAATTGCAGCACAAAAAGGGGCCATTGGAGCGATCATCGCTCCTTCATCATCAACCGCCAGAATCCGTGCCTCAAGTAGCACAACGGCCGCGATGAATCCGGAGAAGACAGCTGCCTTTGGTCGCTCCGTGACAGGAAACCTAAAAGCTACCGCCGCCATTCCTTATATAACGCTACAGCGCTTATTCTTTAATTCAACGAAGAGTCTTGGACAAACCATCTCTGATTTACGAAATGGAACGGCAGCTTCATTTGAATTTCCCCATTCCCTCCTCCTGAAATATGCTTCGTCATTCAATGACATCGAGAGTTATAATCTGGTAGGAAAAATAGCTGGTAGCGATAAGCAACTTAAAGAAGAATATGTAGTGCACACGGCCCATTTGGACCACGTTGGTATTGGCAAACCAATCAAGGGAGATTCGATTTATAACGGTGCGCATGACAATGCCTCGGGTGTTGCATCCTTGCTGGAGATCGCACGGATATATAAACAAATGGGGTCACAGCCGCTTCGTTCAGTATTGATAGTCATGGTAACTGCCGAAGAAATGGGGTTACTGGGTTCGGCTTATTTTGCAGCCAATCCCACGGTTCCGAAATCTCAGATTGTTGCTGATGTAAATACCGATATGCCAACGCTGATTGCACCTTTATTATCCGTAGCACCGTTGGGAGCTGAGCACTCCAGCCTGGAAAAAAATGTCGCCTTCGCTTGTAAACAGCTGAATATTGTAATGCAGAAAGACCCTATGCCAGAGGAAGTAAGATTTATCCGAAGCGACCAATACAGTTTTGTGCAACAAGGCATACCTGCCCTGCATATCAAATATGGTACGTTGACGAAAGACAGTTCCTTTGATCTGGTTGAGTTTACCAAAAATTGGCGCGATGAAAATTATCATCGTCCTTCCGATGAGATCACGAACACGTTTGACTTTGATGCTGCACGCAAATACGTACAGCTAAATTTCCTGATTAGTTATTCAATCGCCCAAACCCGCGAACGTCCCAAATGGAATGAAGGAGACTTTTTCGGAAAACAAGCTGAGAAATAATAATGGGATCAAAAACGGCTAGTACGTACAACAAGGATTTTTAAACCGACCATTATAACTCATTTATTAGGGCAAGAAAATTATCTACAATAATTTTCTCTACCCCAGGCATCGTTTTGGATACCATGGGCTCATACCCACCCTCCTCGTAGGCGGCATCCGTACATAAATAACCACTGCTCCCATTACAATGGGTGACGATTGTTGTGTTTCTGTACGGTGATTGTTCTTTTACCTGTATTCCCATGGAAGTCATCAATTCACCGGATATTCCAGCCATTACAATGGACCCTATTTTAATCACTGTAAACCTCAACTTTACTGGCGCCCCTGGCACTATCTTTTCTCCCGGCATGCGGGTAACTGACTTTTCTTTACCCGGAACTTCGATTTCACGATGAAGCACAGATAATGTGTTTACTTTTTGAGGCTTGACCGATTTCGCCACGGTTACGATTTCTTCCCCCAGCACCAGTCCAATCGCGTTCATTTCACCAAAATTATTGTGTGGTCCATAGATGGGATTGATATCGCCCGAAGCGCCCGCAGTGATGGCAACAGGGATCGATTTAAAATTCTGTTCAACATAACGTGCTGCGGATCCTGGCCAGTCACCTGTGATCTGGTAATTCTCTTGTCCACCCACCGTAGCATGACAAGGCCAGTTCACCATCAGTCCAATCGGCTCGCCATTAAGATTATCAATGCGCACCACATCCACATCGTGATCGCAAATACCATCCGGGTTTCGCCCGAGCCAGATACCCCCTTCATGGTGCCGTGCCCTGCGATTAATGTTCATGGTACAAACTCCTTTTCCACTTCCAATCAATGCGGGAACCCGTTTCGAATGTGCCTCGACGGCCGCCTCCACCAACTTCTTTTTCAGATCAGCCAGATAAACGGTCAGGTTTTCTGTGACAGCCTCTCCATAAGTACGGGTAACCGGCGCTCCATGATTATGAACCGCCACGAGCAGACAATTTTCTTTAGGTATACCCGTTTTCTTTTCAATTTCCTTATTGATTTCGTCTGCGAAGTCAAAAGAGAAACCAATCAGGTCAGCTTGTATGATGCATGACTTTTTCTTGCCATCATCAAAAACAAATGCCCTTGCAAATATTTCATCATGTATCCCTTTAGAGGGTTGATCCCGATTGGCATAGCCACTCATTGGTACGGGTAATGAAGGGGTTATATTTACCGTAGCCGCACCAGCCATCACGACTTGGCTCTTACTGGTCTGTGAAAAACTGATTTGAAAATTGACCAGTACTAATAAAGTAAAGACATAATATCGCTTAAGCATGTGATTATTAATTTTATGGATTAACGCTTCGTCTATCTAAATAAAAATATAAAACATTTACAAACATCAGGTTACGCTTTACCATGAGCGGCAATTTTTCAAGGCTCTTTGATTTTTCCGATGGGATAAACGTAACAAAAAGATGCAATCATAAGGCTACCTTTGCTGGATGCAAAAAAGTACCACTCCTGTCAACGAGGAAATCCTCAAAAATTTATCCATCAAAGAACTCAATGAAATGCAAAAAACGTTCATTGACAAGGCTATTTCTTTGCACAACCTCATGCTCTTATCACCCACAGGATCGGGAAAAACGCTCGCGTTTCTGATTCCGTTGGTTAATAAGCTTCGAACAGATGTAGCCGGTGTGCAGGCGTTGATTGTCACGCCTTCGCGGGAATTGGCGCTGCAGATCGAACAGGTATTCAGGGCCATGAAAACCTCCTATAAGGTAAGTTGTTGCTACGGAGGCCATTCGATGAAAATAGAGCAGAATAGTTTGAGTGAAGCGCCCGCTGTTGTTATTGGAACGCCTGGCCGCTTAAGTGATCATATTTTGCGTAAGTCATTTGATACCCGATCAATTAACAGTGTTGTGCTTGATGAATTTGACAAATCTTTGCAATTGGGTTTTCAGGAACAATTGATCATCATTTTTAAAAACCTTGGCGGGAATCAACAATATATTCTTACGTCAGCCACACGGTTAGATACATGGCCAGAATTTTTACCATTTAAAAACCCGGAAACAATCAATTATCTGAAGGATGCGGCCGATTCAAAACTGAAACTGAAGGTGGTACACACCACCAGCGCCGGGAAAGTAGAAACATTGATGCGGCTGGTGGCAAGTTTCAATCAGGAGGTGTGCCTCGTCTTTTGCAATCATCGGGAAGCCGTGGAACGTATTAGTGCACTTTTTACCCATCACCGGTTTGAACATGGAATATTACATGGCGCGATGGATCAGATTGATCGTGAAAAAAATCTGATCCGGTTTAGAGGCGGTGCGCATAACGTGCTGATCGCTACAGACCTGGCGTCACGTGGCTTGGATATTCCTGAAATCAAACATGTAGTACATTATCAGTTACCACCTCAACAAGAATCCTTTACCCACCGCAACGGTCGCACCGCCCGAATGCATGCGGAAGGCCAGGCTTATCTTGTTTTAGCCGACGATGAAACGTTGCCCACCTATATAGACAAATCGGTAGATGAACTAAAGATTAGCTATAAACTTCGACTTCCTCCTCCACCACAATTCGACTGTTTATATATCAGCGCCGGGAAGAAAGATAAAATCAGCAAAGGCGATATTGTGGGGTTGCTCACTAAAAAAGGAGGACTGCAAAGTGATGAAATCGGGCTGATCACCACGCTCGACTTTTCGTCCTATGTTTCAGTGAAAAGATCATTGGTCAAAAACGTATTGACCAATGTTAAGAACGAAAGGCTAAAAAAGATCAAAGTAAAAATTGAAATCGCAAGTTAGTTTCCCGTTGGATATACATGTCTTACAAGAACTTACGCTGGATAATTACATTATTAATTGTTAGCTTCCGTAACAATTAAACCCAAAAACCTATGGATACCAAAAAATTTGCGCTGGGTACTCTTGCCGGAGGCGTAGCCTATTTCTTTCTTGGCTTTCTAATTTATGCCATCCTGATGGAAGATTTCTTTGCGGCACACACGGTAAAAGGTATAATGAAATCAGAAACAGAAATGAAATACTATCCCATGGTGTTAGGCAATCTTTCCCATGCTGCGTTGCTTTCTTTCGTTTTTCTGAAATGGGCAAACATTAAATCCTTCGGCGAAGGATTATTGGCAGGCGCCATTATCGGATTTTTTATGGCCGCTGGATTCGATTTAATAACCTATGATACCGCCAAAATAATGTCATTCATTGGCGCATCAGTTGATATCATCGTGTATACCATTATGACTGGTCTGGTAGGAGGAGTTGTTGGCGCGGTATTGGGAATGGGCAAAAAAGAATAATCGAACTCACCAAATGCAAAAGACCCTGTGAATCAGGGTCTTTTTATTTTATAGAAACCACGGAATAATCGATAAAACCAGGAATACCAAAAACCAGAGCAACAGCTTACGATCCGACTTAGACATAGCGTTATTTTACTGGTTTTACGTAGGCTTTTGATTTTCCATTAAGGAAATGCTCACATTAACAAAACCTTAACAGCATTTGAGGAAGTTAGCCTTGGAATGCATAAACTTGCGATCGAAATAAAGAATCATGACCAAATATTCATTTACCGAAAAGAAAGATACCCGCTCCGGCTTTGGGGCTGGCTTACATGAACTAGGAAAATCTAATCCCAATGTGGTGGCACTTTGCGCTGACCTCACCGGATCATTGAAGATGGATGCCTTCAAAAAGGAATTTCCTGAACGCTTCTTTCAGGTTGGTATCGCTGAAGCAAATATGATGGGTATGGCAGCAGGCATGACTATAGGCGGTAAAATTCCTTATACCGGAACATTTGCCAACTTCTCAACAGGCCGTGTGTACGATCAGATACGTCAGTCCATAGCATACTCAGGTAAAAATGTTAAGATCTGTGCTTCTCATGCTGGTTTAACCCTTGGTGAAGATGGAGCAACGCATCAGATTCTTGAAGATATCGGGATGATGAAAATGCTTCCTGGGATGACTGTAATAGTTCCTTGCGATTATCATCAGACCAAGGCAGCAACCATTGCAATAGGTGACCATGAGGGACCGGTTTACCTGCGCTTTGGAAGACCAAGCTGGCCCATGTTCACTTCGGACAGACCATTTATAATTGGCAAAGCCGATAAGATGATTGAAGGTACAGACGTAACGATTTTCGCTACTGGTCACCTGGTATGGGAGGCCATTGAAGCGGAAGCAATCCTGGCAGAAAAAGGAATCAGCGCGGAAGTCATCAATATTCATACGATCAAGCCGCTCGATGTCGAAGCCATTCTGGCATCAGCCCAAAAAACCGGGTGCGTTGTTACCTGTGAGGAACATCAGATGAATGGTGGTCTTGGGGACAGTGTAGCACAGGTTCTTTCACGCTTCCATCCCACCCCTGTTGAAATGATTGCAGTTAATGATTCATTTGGAGAAAGTGGTACGCCTACGCAGTTGCTGAAAAAGTACGGACTAAGCAAGGAGAATATCGTGGCCGCTGTGGAGAAGGTAATGACCAGGAAGAAATAATACTTTTCAACCTTCAAGGTTGCATGAACACAACCTTACTGTCAATTCTTCTTAGAACTATTTTCATGACAAGGTTGACATATCGATCACGAATCGATAACGCACATCACCCTTTAACATGCGTACGTACGCATTTTCGATTTCGTTTATAGGAATCAACTCGATATCGGAAACAATATCATGAGCAGCACAATAATCCAGCATTTCCTGGGTTTCAGTAATTCCACCAATCATTGAACCAGCAAGGGCTTTACGCTTGGGAATCAGGCTGAAAGCGTCTACCGGAACAGCTTCTGGCGGAGCTCCCACCAATACCATGGTGCTGTCCACTTTCAACATGTCCAAGTAAAGATTCAGGTCGTGATTAGCGGATACCGTATCCAGAATGAAATCAAACCTATTCCTGGCCTTGAACACCTCCTTGTCATCCTTCGTATTGATAAAGTGACGAGCGCCCAATCGTTTGGCATCTGCTTCTTTGGTAGCTGAATGACTCAATACAGTAACTTCAGCCCCAAAAGACGAAGCCAGCTTAACAGCCATATGGCCCAATCCTCCCAAACCGACTATTGCCACATGCATTCCTTTACCTACTTTCCAATGACGTAAAGGTGAGTAAGTGGTTATCCCGGCACACAACAATGGCGCTACTGATTCTAATGGAAGTTTGTCTGAAATCTTCAGAGAATACTTTTCATCAACCACGATACAGTTGGAGTAACCACCGTAAGTGGGTGTCTTTTTATCCATCTCATAGCTATTGTAGGTACCTGCCATTCCCTTTTCGCAATATTGCTCATTGCCTGCCTGACAGCTCGAGCAACTCCTGCAGGAGTCAACAAAACATCCGACACCTGCAAGATCGCCAACCTTAAATTTCTTCACGTGGTCACCAACTTTCGAAATTTTTCCGACAATTTCATGTCCTGGCACCATAGGGTATATCGCGTTTTCCCATTCATCACGCACCTGATGGAGGTCAGAATGACAAACACCGCAATATTGAATGTCAATCAATATGTCATGAGGACCAACTTCTCTCCTCTGAAAATTAAAAGGCGACAACATTGATTTAGCACTTTGAGCAGCATATCCCTTTGAAGAAATCATAATTCTGGTATTCTATAAATAATGGTTCAAATTTACGGTTTTTAAGTGCCAAAATCATAAGATGTGCGAAGTAGCAACAATGGCTAATTCGCTGAAATAACTTCCCCGCTGATTGAATCCATTGCTAAAATTAATGTCACTTATTTCTGGTAAAATGAAACCTTAATCGTAATATTACGATTAAATACAACATGGGACTTTCGAAGACTGAAAAATTCACAGAAACTCAAAATGAGATAGCCTCTATGGCTAAAGCCCTGGGGCATCCGGCAAGGATTGCCATTTTACAATTTCTTGCGCAACAGAAAACCTGCATTTGTGGCGATATCGTAAATGACTTACCCCTTTCACAATCCACGGTATCCCAACACTTGAAGGAATTAAAGAAAGTGGGCCTGATTAAAGGACAAATTGATGGTCCTTCAGTTTGTTATTGTATTGATATTAATGTGCTCGCAAAAGCGAGAAAACAGTTAACGGATTTATTCGTGGAAGTACACGAACGCTGCTGTTAAAGAGATATAAATAAAAGCTTATTTGTTAATTATTTAAACAATCAGAAGATGACCTCACCAGAAGAACTTAAACAAATCGTCAAAGAGAAGTACAGCGAGATTGCAGATCAAAGTAAGGAACAAAACGAAACAAGCTGCTGTGGAAGTGGTTGTGGCTGCGTCACCATTGATGAAGCGATCATGTCAGAAGATTACTCCGGTTTAAGCGGCTACGCAGCAGATGCTGATTTAGGATTGGGCTGTGGACTTCCCACTCAACACGCATTGATCAAAGAGGGGAATGTCGTCATCGATCTTGGTTCTGGAGCGGGTAATGATGCTTTTGTGGCCAGATCTGTTGTGGGAGCTACCGGAAAGGTCATCGGAATTGATTTCACTGAAAAGATGATCGAAAAAGCACGTATCAACGCTGAAAAACTTGGATATCATAACGTTGAGTTTCGTTATGGTGATATTGAAAAGTTACCTGTTACAGCCAATATTGCCGATGTCGTGGTAAGTAATTGCGTGATGAACCTCGTGCCAGACAAGAGAAAGGCGTTTGAGGAGACGTTCCGCGTATTAAAACCAGGTGGCCATTTTAGCATATCCGACATCGTATTGGTAGGCAACATCCCTGATGGGCTTCAGAAAAATGCAGAAATGTATGCCGGTTGTATCTCAGGCGCCATTCAGAAAGATGAATATTTACAGATCATCAAAAATGCCGGATTCGAAAATATACAAGTTCTAAAAAACAAAAAGATAATGTTGCCCGAAGAGATACTTTCCGCTTACCTAAGTATGGAAGAATTAGAAAGCGTGAAGATCAATGAATTAGGAATTTTTAGCATTACGGTTTATGCCGAAAAGGCTAACGCTGCAATAAAAAATAATAAAGCAGAAGCAAAAGCAGCTTGCTGCGGACCAGATTCCGACTGTTGCTAATGAAATTTTAATCCAATTTTGATTCTAATATGACCTAAGGTTTCAATCTTTGGGATATGTTATTAAAGTCATGTCGATGAAAGAATTCATCACCCAGCAAATTTTAAAAACTGAGAGAGAACTTGATTCATTGCGTGAATTTCTAAGCGTAAACCAACTTCCATCAGATGATCTAAAGTTATCAAATAGCCTTTACCTCACCTACTATGATTCAAACGATGAATTGGTAGGGTCAGGGGGTCTTGAGTTTTATGGTGAAAAGGCGCTGTTACGATCGCTTGCAGTGAGTCAGGCGATGAGAAGTCAATCCTTAGGAAAGCAGATTATTGAAGACCTGATTCAGCAAGTGAATCTGCATCATAAAAATGAAATCTATCTGTTAACTTCCACCGCCTATTATTTTTTCAAGAAACTAGGCTTCACTGAAATTACGCGTGAAGAAGTCCCAGATGAAGTGCAGGCTTCAACGGAGTTCTCACAGGTATGTCCTTCATCGGCACGTGTCATGCGACTGTCATTAGACTAACGACTGTTTCAGCGATATTTTCAACAGGCTTTGTCATGTCTTCTGTGCACGGTAAGCTTTTAGTTCTAACTTTGAGTTTACTTTTCACTTCATGAATATTAATAAGTATTTCGTAATCGATTTCGATAGCACCTTTACAAAAGTAGAAGCGTTCGATGCCCTCGCAGAGATATCACTTAGAGATCATCCAGAGTTTGAAGAAAGAAAAAAACAGATTGCCGAAATCACCAACCAGGGCATGGATGGTTCTATTTCTTTCCGCGACTCCCTTGAAATAAGAGTAAAGTTGTTGTCACCTAATCGAAGACATCTGGAAGAATTAGTAACCGTTTTGAGAACCTTGGTGTCAGAATCCTTTAAACGAAACAAAGAATTCTTCCTTCGATATGCGGACAACATCTACATTATCTCGAATGGATTTCATGCATTCATAGATCCGATTGTAACCGAATACGGTATTAAGCCCGAAAATATTTTGGCCAACCGTTTTCAATTTGATGCTCATGGAAATGTTACAGGATTCGATACGAACAATCCACTTTCATCAAATAACGGAAAAGTAGAGTCATTGAAAAGACTCAACCTGCCTGGCGATGTCTATGTAATTGGAGATGGTTATACGGATTACGAAATAAAGCATGCTGGCCTGGCCAATAAATTCTATGCCTTTACAGAAAATGTTGAACGTGAAAGAGTCTTGAACAACGCGGACCACATCGCACCCAGCTTAGACGAATTCTTATATTTAAATAAGTTAAATACCGTGATCTCTTATCCCAAAAACAGAATTAATGTCCTCTTACTTGAAAATGTTCACCCCTCTGCCATGGAAGCATTCAAGAATGAGGGGTTTAATGTAGAAGTATACCCCGCAGGCCTGGATGAAGATGAATTGTGCGAAAAAATAAAGAACATATCGGTGCTCGGTATCCGATCCAAAACGATGGTGAGCAAACGGGTGCTTGAAAATGCCAATCGGCTGATGACCATTGGAGCTTTTTGTATTGGCACCAACCAAATAGACTTAAAAGAGGCTACACGCAGAGGAATTGCCGTTTTCAATGCGCCATATAGTAACACGAGATCGGTGGTCGAATTAGTGATCGGTGAAATCATTATTCTGATTCGCAAAATTGCTGATAAATCGGCTTCCATGCACCTTGGAAAATGGGATAAATCAGCGACAGGTAGTTTTGAAATTCGTGGAAAGAAAATTGGTATTCTTGGATATGGAAACATTGGCTCCCAGCTTTCAGTGCTGGCTGAATCGATGGGAATGAATGTCTTCTACTACGATCGCGAAGAAAAACTTGCCTTGGGAAATGCCACCAAGTGTAAATCCCTTCGGGAGTTACTGGAATCGGTCGATATCCTTTCATTACATATTGATGGACGCAAGGAAAATACAAATCTGATTTCCCACCGAGAATTTGGTTGGATGAAAAAAGGGATCATTTTCCTGAATCTGAGCCGAGGTCATGTGGTCGATATTGCCGCATTAAAAGAAAATATATTATCAGAGAAAGTAGCCGGCTGCTCAATTGATGTTTTTCCTCATGAGCCTAAGAGTAACAAAGAAGAATTCGTGTCCGAACTGAGAGGATTGCCAAACACATTGCTTACGCCCCACATCGGAGGAAGTACATTGGAAGCACAGGAAAACATCGCTCAATTTGTTTCCGGAAAATTCCTTGATTATATCAATACCGGAAGCACCAGCATCAGTGTGAATTTTCCCAACATTACTTTACCAACACTTGAAAATGCACATCGGTTAATTCACATTCACAGCAACGTCCCCGGCATATTGGCAAAGATCAATCAAATTCTGGCGGTCAATGGAATTAACATTGCGGGTCAATATTTAAAAACCAATGAACAAATCGGTTATGTGATCACGGATATCAATAAAGAATACAATAAAGAATTGATCACGGAATTGAGGGCCATTGAGCACACTATTAAATTCAGAGTGCTTTATTAATCAGATCAAAAAATAAAACCCACTGAATTTGGTGGTGGTTTCTGAACCCCATAAAGACAAGTTTTGAGCTGTCTCTGGGTCGCAACCTTCCACTGTTATCCTGCTTTTTGAGCGAGGTCCGCCAGTTGACGGATGAGGCCTGATTTTGTCCTGAAACTTAACTCGGTATTGTTGTAATTGTTAGGTTCAGCAAACGTGTCCCAAATTCAAGTGGGATTTATAGCACAAACATATGCAAATGTTAAAAATAGCACCGATTGATTATGTACTATTTTTTTAGTAAGAATACCTGAAGTCCTTTGGCAACTGATGGTTAAGAAATAGCTTTGTCATCGAGGTATTCAATCTAATAATTCAATCATCATCATTCTTAATTCAGATGAAAGGAATCGTCAATTTTACTCCGGGTCCATCACAAATCTATTTCACAGTTGAAAATCATATTCGCGCAGCATTTCGGGAGGGAATCCCATCCCTGTCGCATCGCACGAAAGAGTTTGAAAATATTTCACGTCACGCAACCAACGGATTAAAACTGCTACTCGAAATCCCTTCCGATTTTCATATATTCTTTACTTCTTCCGCCACCGAAATCTGGGAGCGGTCTATTCAAAACCTGGTTGCCCACAAGTCATTACATTTTGTAAATGGTGCTTTCTCAAAAAAATATTATGAGGTTGCCGGGCAACTCGGAAAGTCACCAAAAAAAAATGAGGTACTTCCAGGTCATGGTTTTCCGAATGACGTGCTTTATGAAGAAGGTATTGAGCTCATCGCGCTCACACACAATGAAACAAGTACCGGGGTATCGTTACCAATGAATTTTATTAATCAGTTCAGAGAGAAATATCCAGAAGCATTAATTGCCGTAGATGCCGTTTCATCACTTCCCTACCCTCAATTTGATTATTCAAAAATTGATAGCCTGTTTTTCTCCGTTCAAAAAGGGTTTGGCCTTCCTGCCGGTTTAGGTGTTTGGATTGTCAATCATCGATGTATTAAAAAAGCGGAAGATCTTTTATCGCAGGGATTTTCCATTGGAAGCTATCATAATCTCCCATCACTATTATTGCATGCTAAAAAAGATCAAACACCAGAAACCCCAAATGTGCTAGGTATTTATTTGTTGGGAAAAGTGATCGAAGATTTTTTACGCAGAGGCATCCAAATCATCCGAAAGGAAACCGAATATAAAGCAGCAATTCTATATCAGGCACTTTCCATTCATAAAAATATTTCCCCTTTTATTACAAATCCTGCAGATCGTTCAAACACGGTTATTGTTGCTCAAAGCGGAGAAAATACCAAGGCGATTTCTCAGCACCTGTTGGCTGCTGGATTGCAGGCAGGTGAAGGATATGGTGATCAAAAAACAACCCAATTGCGCTTTGCTAATTTTCCGACTCACTCCAAAGAACAATTTGAGAAACTGGTGGATGAACTGGAAAAATTCAAGTAGTGTTAAACCAACGCCCTCAGAACAAGTCTAAGTCATGACGCTATAGAATTTGGAAGACAAGGATCTCCTGCTCAAAATCAAAAACCCAGATACAAGAAGTTATGGGTTCAATCTACTCGTGCGCACCTATCAGCAGCGGGTATATTGGCATGTACGAAAAATGGTGATTGATCATGACGATGCCGATGACCTTACGCAGGAGGTCTTCATTAAAATCCACAGGGCCATTGATACCTTTCGCGAAGACTCTCAGTTATTTACCTGGATATACCGCATCGCCACTAATGAGTGCCTTAACTTTCTGAATAAGAAAAGAAGGCGTTTCTTTCTCCCTATTGAAGATATCAGTGCACAATTATCTGCCAAGGTTGACTCTTCTGATAGCATTTCAGGAGATGAAATTCAAAAGAAATTACAAAAAGCATTACTGCAACTTCCTGATAAACAAAGACTTGTGTTTAACATGAAGTATTTTGAGGACCTTTCATATGAAGATATTTCAGAAATAACCAATACCAGCGTGGGCGCATTAAAGGCCAGTTATCACCATGCGGTTAAGAAAATTGAGGTTTATTTAACAGCTTGATTAAACTTTTTACGGTAAAGACTGTCTTAGAAACGAAATGAGAAAACTGGAAGACATATCGAAGGAAAACTTGTTTAGAGTACCTGAAGGGTACTTTGAAAGACTGCCAGGCGTAATTCAAGCACGTATTGCAAAGCCAGCACCATCCATATGGTTTATCCCAGTTTTTAAATTTGCCGTCCCTGCAATGGCATTCATTATCGCCCTGAGTTTTTGGCTAAACTCCGGAAGTAGTAATTCAATTGAAGATCAGCTGAATGAAATTCAAACGGAGCAACTTTTGGCGTATCTGGATAATAATGAAGTATCGGTTGACCTTCTAAGTGATGAGATAAGTCTGAGTGAAGACGAGTTTTATGAATTGGAAGAAAAAGTATTCTCATCCATGGAGCCATTCGATATTACTCCGGAAGATTTAAGTGTTTTACCTGATAATTTTTAATAAAATGAAAAAAATACTTGTCATTGGTTTTTACATTCTGACCCTGACGATTGCATTTGCGCAAGATCAACCTGAGGCTGATCCTGCTATTCAAGATCCTAAGGTACAGGAACGAATCAAAAACCTTAGAATTGCCTATATCTCTGATAAGCTTGGACTAACCTCCGAGCAAGCTGAGAAATTTTGGCCGGTATATCGCGGTTTTTCAGACGAACGCAAGGCATTACGAATGGAATTCGCTAAGTCGCGAAGTGAATTAAATGCGCAGAATGCGACACCTAACCAACAGGAAGAACAGGTTCGCATGGGCCTTGAACTTAAGCAAAAGGAACTTGATCTTGAAAGAGACTATTCGGGCCGCTTAATGAAGATCATCACAGCGCAGCAAATGTTAAATTTGCGAAAAGCCGAAGGAGACTTTCAACGAATGATCTTGCAACAAGTGCAACAACGTAGAATGATGCAGCAGCGTAATGAAGCCATTCGAGAACGTAATCAACAGCTGAATAAGCGGAATTAATACTTAATTCATTTCAATGTGTTTATAAGAGGCCTTTACGCCGCGGTTATATTATGGTCAGCTTGTAGTTTCGCGGCCAGCGGACAGCAAGCTGATTCGCTATTGATTAAAAATGATCCTTACCTGGCGGAGTTGGACTCTATACTGGCACAAGGAGATTCTACTGCGTTTTTATCTTTCATTGACAGCATCATTAATCTACCAGACCATAGTGTTAAGTCACAATTAATTACGCGAATTGGTTATAACAGTAATGTGGTGGCCGATAGTCGCACCTTGGGCTTTAATCAATTTGGAATTGCTCCCGGCGTATCATACTATCACAAATCTGGTATATATGCCGATCTCACCTCGTATTGGAGCAAGGAATATAATCCCAACTTTTATTTAACGGTAGCTTCTGCAGGATACATGAACAGTCCTACCAAATGGTGGTCATTCATGGCTGAATACAGCCGATATATGTACTCCAATGCGAGTAACGATGTGTACATCGCTTATAAGAATAATGTAGGGGTTTCCAATTTTTTCGATGTAAAGCCTTTTACATTCCGATTAGACTACCAGTATTATTTTGGTGATAAGCAAGCACATAGAATTAATCCGTATGTCATGCTGAATTTGCAAAAGAGAAATGTGGGCAAGGTTAACAGAATTTCTTTTTATCCAACCTTCGCTGTGTTGTTTGGCAGTGAGCAAATCACCGCATATTTACCTTACTCCAATTCTCTGGTTGGCGCATTGATACGCCAACGAAAAGGACTCCCCCTCTACTATGAAGATACACACACTAAATTTGGTGTACTGAACTATTCATTTGTTGCGCCTCTATCTGTTTCCATGAAAAGTTGGTTCTTTATTCTGAGCTACACCTACAACATTCCCAAAGCCTTGCCAGGGGAAACAATCAATCTGGTAAATAGTGGTTATGTTTCAGCCAGTGTATCACGCAGGATTCAATTTTAAAAATGGTTGGATAAAAACAGTTTGTTTATCAATGCGGATTTGATACTTTTAAAAGTACCCTAACCGCTATGAAACACTTTTTACTTACCGCGTCCTTCATCTTCAATTATTACTTTTCGGATGGCCAGGATTACCGCTGGCAACAACGTGTAGACTACACAATGGAGGTAAATTTAAATACGACAACACATCGATTAGAAGGAACGCAAAAGCTGGTCTATTACAACAACTCCCCTGATACCCTAAACCAAGTGTATTATCACTTATATTTTAATGCCTTTCAACCAGGAAGTATGATGGATGTGCGGTCAAGAACAATTTCTGACCCCGATGCCCGTGTACGGGATCGCATTGTAAAACTTACAGGGGATGAGATTGGCTATCAACACATTTTATCACTAAAGCAAGATGGAAAGCCATTGACTTATCGTGTGAACGGGACCATTCTGGAAGTAACCCTGGCGAATTCAATGATGCCAAATACGAAATCAACATTTGAAATGATTTTTGAATCGCAAGTTCCTGTTCAGATCCGCAGATCAGGCCGGGATAACCGTGAAGGTATTGCTTATTCAATGACACAATGGTATCCTAAAATGGCCGAATATGATTTTCAAGGGTGGCATGCGTATCAATATGTAGCCCGCGAATTTCATGGTGTCTGGGCTGACTTCGATGTTAAGATTTCAATCGATCCAAAATATACAATTGGTGGTACCGGCATACTTCAAAATCCAAACGAAATAGGTCACGGATATGAAAAGACTGGAAAAACCATAAAAAAATCTTCCGGAAATCTGACCTGGCATTTCATAGCAAAAGATGTAATTGATTTTGCCTGGGTGGCAGATCCTGATTTTACGCACGATATCCAAATTGTTCCTAACGGTCCAGCGCTTCATTTCTTTTATCAGAAAAATGATAAGACAGCAATTACATGGAATAAAATGCAGGGCGTAGCCGTGAAATTATTTCAATACCTGAATACTCATTTCGGAAAATATTCTTTCGATACTTATTCAATCATTCAAGGTGGGGACGGAGGTATGGAATATCCCATGTGTACATTGATTTTGGGAGAAGGCAGCCAGGCAGGCTTAGAAGGCGTTATGGCTCATGAAGTCACACATAGCTGGTATCAAATGGCACTGGCATCCAACGAAGCGTTATACCCATGGATGGATGAAGGGTTTACCGATTTCGCGAGCGATGAGGCACTTGATGCCATCTATGGCAAACCATCCTATCACGCTGGGAGCTATTCAAGCTATTTTAGTCTGGTGAAAAGTGGTCTGCAAGAGCCAGCAAGTCAACACGCGGATCATTACAATACGAATCGGGCATATGGAACAGCTGCCTATAGTATCGGTGCGGTATTTCTTCACCAACTAAAATATATTATCGGTGAAGACGCTTTTTACCGTGGCATGAAGCGGTATTACAATACCTGGAAAATGAAACATCCAGAACCCAATGATTTTTTACGGGTGCTGGAAAAGGAATCAGGCATTCAGCTACATTGGTATTATCGCTATTGGATTCAAACGACAAAAAGAAT
>JAHEMS010000359.1 GCA_024643595.1 Bacteroidota bacterium | reverse complement strand
GTGGGCACAAGCGGAAGGTTTAAATACGTTGCTATTAATGGCTGACCTTTATCCTGAAGATGAACATCAGTATTTCGACAAGTTTAAAATGATGTGGCAATACATCGATACCAATCTCATTGATCATGAGCATGGCGATTGGTATTCTGGTGGTCTGGATAAGCAACCTAAAATGAAAACTGCACTAAAAGGAAATATCTGGAAAGGGAACTATCACCAGTTTCGTTCACTTGCCAATTGTGTGAAAGCACTACGGGGAGGGGAGAGCCACTAGCCAATAGTGACTTTTCCCTTTTGGGCTACGGAGCGATAGATTGCTTCCACAACCCGAATGTCTTTGAGGCCTTCTTCACCGGGAACCAGCATAGGTGTTTTATTTTTTATGGACAGGGCATCATCGTCCATTTGTTTTGCCTGCTGATTAGGAATCTGGATATTAATGATCTTGCCATCACTGGTTTCTCCTTTATTGCCGCTATATCCCTGGAAGGGAGAGAGCTTATACCAACCTTTGGAGCAATTTACTTTCAATGTGTTCATTGATTTACCGAAGCTGGCTTCACCTTTGCCTGTAACGCCACCATTAAAATCAAGGTCGAACTGAATCGTTTCTTCCACTTCGGTGTAAATCTGAGGGCGTGTGGTTGAGGCAATGGCGGTTACTGCAATTGGTTCAAGCCCGGTTGCATACCGTAATGCATTTAAAGGATATACGCCCATATCATACATCACACCACCGCCCATTTTCTTTTGTTGCTTCCAGTGATTGGTGCGACCTTCAAAGTAACCCGCTTCAGCTTCGGCTGAAATCACTTTTCCATAGGTCTGATCTTTGCGAAATTGAATGATACGTTGCGTGTTTGGCTCATGGTGCACCCGATAACCAATACTCAGTGATACTTTATTTTTGTTGCACGCATCGATCATGCTTTGGCATTCTTTTACGGTCATGGCCATTGGTTTTTCACACCACACATGTTTACCTGCCTTCGCGGCCCTTACACTATACTCCATATGCATGGAAGGTGGCAGGACAACATAGATGACGTCTATTGCCGGGTTGTTGGCGATGGAATCGAAGTTTTCGTAATTGTAAATATTTTGATCAGCGAGTTTATACTGTGCTTTCCATTTTTCAGCTTTGGCCGGTGTACCCGTAACGATTCCGACTAGTTCACACTCCTCAGTCAATTGCAATGAAGGGGCTAATATATCGGTGCTGTAATAACCAAGTCCAACCAACGCAACGCCCAACTTCTTCTTTTTTTGAGGAAAGAAGATATTCGGTAATGCCGGATGAGCGAGTGTAACACCAGCAGCTCCAGCCAATGTTTGTTTGAGGAATTTTCGTCTGTCGATCATAGTGATATTATTATTGATAATCATTTGTTATCAGGTTAAGTTACTTAAAATATAAGTACATCGTAACATAAATTGGTTGGGCTGTCATTATATTTGATTGACGGCAATTCATTCGAATGACCAAAAGGAATTAAGCTATGGTCCCTAATTATACCCTTTATTTTCGCCTTGCAGCAGGGCTCATGATTCTTTTACTGGCAGCATGCAGTTCTCCGGTTGAGAGAAAAAAGGTGAAGCCTAATATCTTGTTGATCCTGGCAGATGACCAGGGATGGGGAGATGTCGGTGCGCATGGTAATGAAGTGATTCACACACCGACACTCGATTCGCTGTCGAAGGTGGCTGTAAAGTTTGAACGTTTTTATGTGTCTCCTGTTTGCGCGCCTACACGCGCCAGTTTACTGACAGGGAGATACCATTTAAGTACTGGTGTTTCCTGGGTGACTAAGCGAATGGAAGTGATGCGCGAACGCGAAGTGACATTGGCAGAATTATTAAAGTCGAATGGTTATCGCACCGGTATATTTGGTAAATGGCATAACGGATCGCAATATCCACATGATCCAACCGGACAAGGGTTTGATACCTTTTTCGGATTTTCTGAAGGGCACCTAAATAATTATTTTGATACCCGTTTAAAACGAAATACGCATGAGGAACAAACAAAAGGTTATGTGGGTGATATCATAACCGATGAGGCAATTGATTTTGTGTCGGAGGACGGACCTTTCTTTTGTTACCTCGCATTCAATACACCTCACAGCCCATTCCAGGTGCCCGATTCCTACTTCGATAAATACAAGTCGAAGGGACTTGACGACCGAACGGCTGCCATCTATGGGATGGTAGAGAATATGGATCATAATATTGGCAGGATCCTAAATGTATTGGATCAACAGGGAAAAAGCAGGGAGACCATTGTTATTTTTATGAGTGACAACGGACCGAATGGAGTGCGGTACAATGGAAATCTGAAAGGCATCAAAGCACAGGTCGATGAAGGAGGAGTTAGGGTTCCGTTTTACATTAATTATCCAGGAGGTGGAATTCAGACGAAAAGTATTTCTATGAAAACATTTGGCGCCCATATCGATGTGTTACCAACCCTGGCTGAATTGGCAGGTATTGAATTGCCAGACAGTCTTGATATTCATGGCCGCAGCCTGGTGCCATTAATGAGCGATGAAAGTGCGGATTGGAAGGAACGTTATTTCTTCACCCACCAGGTACAGCGTAAATTTGATACCATACCGGGCGCGGTGCGCACAAGCCAATATACGCTCACTATAAAACCAACGGATACTGCGTTCTATGACATCATTAATGATCCTTATCAAAAGCAGAGCATCGCATCGGATCATACAGCGCTGGTACAAGACTATGTGGATCAATATCGAAAATGGTTTTTAAACGCAACTGCGGAAGGAATGAATCCTGAACCCATTCAGGTTGGACATCAAAACATTGACGAGGTGATCTTGCCTGCTCAGGAATGTGTTTTAAGTGGTCGTTTAGCTTACCAGGGTGGAGATGGCTGGGCCAATGACTGGTTGATCAATTGGAAAACGCCAGCTGATTCAGCGGTTTGGTTAATCAACGCGGTGGCCCAACAAGGATATACCTTACATCTTATCGGATCCAGTACGCTACCGGCTAAGTTTATAGTGGCCATTGATGATAAAGAATATCCCATCGAAATAATGGAAGCCATGAATGCGCCGATTATTCCGAATCGCGATAAATATCCAAGATCAGAAGTTGAAGAAAAGGATTGGAAAACTTTGGCATCAGTCGCGGTCGACATTAGTAAGGGCAGGCATAAAATAAAACTATTACCGGTTAGTAATGCTGGCCATGTAGAGTTGAAAGCGATACAACTAAAAAGATAAAAGTCATTCTCTTTTAGTCCATTTTTCATTACTCATCTCAAGAATAAATTGCAATTTATTATTTCATGTACCACTGGTAGAGGTGACACGCATTTTGTTTTTTGATACGGAAATGCAACTTTATCATCATGCAATAACATTACCTGACATAAATCATAAAATGACCTGATCGCAGACAGTACGCAGGGTGGGCAATTGGGCTAATTTTCGAGCATAAAATTAAGCCAGATGAAAAACAAAACCCCCTATATCAACACAGACGGAAATTCTGCCGTTGCCAATATTGCTTATGGCTTTAGCGAAGTAGCTGCCATTTACCCAATCACTCCTTCCTCTGACATGGGTGAGAAAGCAGATGCATGGTCATCGGAAGGCCGCAAGAATATATTCGGTGAAAAAGTAGATGTCGTGCAGATGCAATCTGAAGCCGGCGCAGCCGGTGCTATACATGGGGCTCTGTCAGGGGGCGCAATGGCTACCACTTTTACGGCATCACAGGGCTTAATGCTGATGGTTCCAATCATGTTTAAAGTTGCCGGTGAAATGATACCAACTGTATTTCACGTTTCTGCACGGTCGTTGGCCTGTCAGGCACTTTCAATTTTTGGTGATCACTCTGATGTAATGGCCACACGGGGTACCGGATTTGCGATGCTTTCATCGGGCAACGTTCAAGAAGCTCAGGACATGGCAGTGGTGTCACATCTGGCAACACTGGAATCAAAGATTCCTTTCCTGCATTTCTTCGATGGTTTTCGAACTTCACATTCCATTCAAAAAATTGTTCCTATTTCATACGATGATCTGCGATCAATGCTCGATATGAAATTCGTGGAAGAATTCAGAAGCCTCGCGCTACGTCCTGAATCGCCTATGTGCAAAGTGGGTGCTCAAAACCCTGATGTTTATTTCCAGGGAAGGGAGACCGTGAACAAATATTATGACGCTTGTCCTGGTATCGTTAAGAAATATATGGAGTTGTTTGGAAAGAAAACCGGCCGTAACTACAAATTGTATGAGTATGTTGGTGATCCAAACGCAACCAGCATTTTAATATCCATGGGTTCCTCTATTGATACGATTGAGGAGACCATCAATTATCTAACAAAGAAAGGAGAAAAAGTAGGAGCGGTGAAGGTACGGTTATATCGTCCATTCGCGCTGGAGGATTTCCTTTCGGTGATTCCAGCAAGTGTTAAGAAGATTGCCGTTCTGGATCGCACCAAAGAACCTGGCGCCCTTGGTGAAC
>JAHEMS010000358.1 GCA_024643595.1 Bacteroidota bacterium | reverse complement strand
CTGTTGAAGATTCATCCATCGTGAACGCACGCGATCGTGAAAAGGCGTTTGGCCAGAGTGATCACGTACGAAAATTTGGAAAGGATTATGCCCAACGAATTGAACGAAGTGGGCTAAAAGCGGAAGCCAGCCAATTTACGTTCGCGTTAGATGAAAACAAAGTGCTTCGATATGGATTGGTAAGAAATGAAATCCTCTTTCTCGGGCACAAATAAAAAAGCCAGGCATGTAACCTGGCTTTATGCATTAACTTTATCAGTGAAGTTATTTTACTTTCCAAGATTATCCAGTACGTCCATCACTTCCTTCACGTGAACGCGGCTGGTTTCCAGCAATGCTTTCTCTTCCGCGTTGAGGTCGAGTTCGATTACTTTCTCCACGCCATTCTTTCCAAGAACTACAGGTACGCCCAGGTAACAATCTTTGATACCATATTCTCCATCCAATTGCATACAAACCGGCAAAATTCTCTTCTGGTCTCTTACAATAGCTTCTACCATTTGAGCCGCTGCGGAGCCCGGAGCATACCAGGCCGAAGTGCCCATCAACTTTACCAACTCACCGCCACCCACTTTCGTACGCTCAATAATAGCGTTCAATTTATCTTTTGCAATAAGTTCTGTTACAGGGATACCAGATACCGTAGTATATCGAGGTAGCGGAACCATGGTATCGCCATGACCACCCATCAACAATGCCTGAATATCCTTCGGTGAAACATCAAGTGCCTCTGCTAAAAAAGCGCGGTAACGGGCGGTATCCAGGATGCCTGCCATTCCGATTACTCTTGTTCGAGGCAACTTGGAGGTGATGTGTGCCTGATAGGTCATTACATCAAGCGGATTGGAAACAACAATAATTATAGCATTGGGGGAGTGTTTAACTACATTCTCAGTCACAGACTTCACAATGCCAGCATTGGTGGTAATCAAATCATCACGCGTCATCCCTGGTTTACGGGGCAATCCGGAAGTGATCACCACCACTTCTGAACCGGCTGTTTTCGAATAATCATTCGTTGATCCAATCGTGCGGGTATCATATAAATCGATGGGAGCTTTTTGCCAGATATCCAGTGCTTTGCCTTCCGCAAAGCCTTCGCGAATATCAACCAATACCACTTCGTTTGCGATTTCCTTGTATGCCAGTACATCGGCACACGTGGCACCTACATTTCCGGCACCTACAACAGTTATTTTCATAATAGTATGGATTAGTACATTAAAATCGGATGCGAATTTATCAATAGAGCGGTCAAAAGAAAAGTATATGAAGCATTTATGAAGAAAGTAAAAATGACAGGGCTCTTTTTGTGTCCTGGGTGAGCTTAAAACGATCATCAATGCGATGACCAACCAGCCAGATAATTTCACCGGCAGATTCAACAACCGTGACCGCATCCTTCTCTCCCACGGAAATCTTTCTGTCAATTAAAAAATCGCTGACCTTTTTTCTGTGGGTCATGCCTAATGGACAAAAGTAGTCGCCCGGCAACCATTTTCTCCACCGCAGTGGAAAAGTCAGCTTATCTGCGTCGACAATAGCCTGAAGCGGGTTGTCAATTGCCTTGATCTCAGCACCACATACGCGGATATCCATATTCCAAGGGCCCAAGGTAAGTTGCATCTGATCTTTTAGAATGAGGACGTCATTCCAATTTTTTTCAAGATTGGTTACTATGAAATAATCTCTGTCGACCACCAACTTGTGGGAGCCGGAAAGAAATTGTTTACCAGACTGCCCATCTTTTATCATTAATGCCTCTGCACACTGTTCATAGGAAAACCCCATTGATTTAAGGTGCTGCCATAGTAAAGAGGGACCATGGGCAGGATGAATAAATCCTTCCTTCGAAACATAGATCGTGTCTCGTTCAAGCGACACAAACTTTGATTTCCATTCGGCTAAACTGTTGAGGTAGAATGACCATTCGTCTTCTACCTTAATAAGACTTTCCCTGATCGTATTTTCCAGCGAAGCATTGATTCTCTTCAGTTCAGGAACCACTTTATGTCGGATGAAATTACGCTGATAGTCATCCGTTTGGTTGCTGATATCTTCACGCCATTTTATAAAGTGGTCAGCCGCATAGGTGTTGATTTCATCACGGGTGGCAAATAATAGTGGACGAATGATTGGCCCCCTGCTGGGGAGAATTCCTCTAAGTGCTTCTAACCCAGCCCCTCGTACAAAATTAATCAACATCGTTTCGATGGAATCGTTAAAATGGTGCGCTGTCGCCAGCGTTGAAAATCCATTGCTGTACATGAGTGAATCGAACCACGTATATCTCAACGCTCTGGCGGCCATCTGAATGGATAATTTATTCTCTATGGCATAGTTGTTGGTATCAAAACGATTACAATAAAAAGGAACACCTAATTTCTCGCTATGCAGTCGCACAAATTCTTCATCCTGATCCGAATCGTCACCACGCAATTGAAAATTACAATGGGCCACGGCCACCTCCACATCAAGCTGGCTCAGGAGATGAAGCAACACCATCGAGTCAATACCACCGCTGACGGCAATCAACACACGATCATGCGGTTTGATCAGATTCTTTTCCTTGATATACCGGTTTAGTCTTTCAATCACAGTCCAAAGATAACTTTTCTATATTTTTGACCCGTAAATGAATCGATACCTACTTATAATGATGCTCTTGCTGATGTCCATGGGCACCATGGCGCAGCGAAGAGTGCGGCTCAAGCATGCCGATGACTTGGCTGGCAGCATTCGAAATGGAGAACGTTTCGACCGCCTGATCGGAAATGTGGTATTTATTCAGAATACCACCACCATTAATTGTGATTCGGCCCACTTTTTCAAAGCGCAAAATAAGATAGACGCGTTCGGCAGGGTGCATATCATTGACGGTGATTCAGTGGACGTGGTCTCTAACGCGTTGACCTATGACGGGAACAAGAAGATTGCCTACCTGCGCAAAAATGTTGTGTTTACCAAACTTGGTATCGCCACCCTCTATACAGACTTTCTGGATTACGATCGGCAAATTAATAAAGCCCGTTATTTCAACGGGGGTAAACTGGTGGATACAACCAATGTGCTCACCAGCAAAAAAGGCTACTATGATGTGCGTACCAATTTAGCAGCCTTTAAAACCGATGTAGTCGGTGTCAATCCTGATTACACGATGACTTCCGACACATTACAATACAACTCAAAGACAAAGGTTATTTACTTCAAGGATGAAACTACCATCACTGACAAGCAAGGGAGCATCGCGGTCTATAAAAGTGGATTTTATGATACCCGGATCAAACTTTCCTCATTGAATCAAGGTGAAATTGAATCGGTCGAATACAAAATCAAAGGCAATGAATATTTTATTGATGATGTCAAGAAATTCTATAAAGCGAAAGGGAGTGTGGTGATGACCTCCAAAGAAGATAATCTGCTCATTTTTGGAGACGATAGTTTTTATGATAAGAAAACCGGTATCTCTAAAGTGTATGGGAATGCGTATGTCGCACAAGTTGATGATCAGCTGGATACGCTTTTCATCGGGGCGGATACGTTGGTCTCCATAGAAAACATAGATCCCCATAAAAAGAGGCTCCTTGCTTACAATCATGTTAAAATTTTCAGGAAGGATTTTCAGGGCGTTGCCGATTCACTCGCCTATATTGGGGTTGACTCTACCATCTTCTTTTATACAGCACCAGTTTTGTGGACCAGCGGAAATCAAATGACCTCTGATTCCATTCGCATACGGCTAAAGAACAAAAACATTGACCGGCTCTTTATGGTCGGCAACTCATTCGTAGCTTCCCGGGATTCGCTGGGCAACTTCAACCAGATTAAAGGAAGGAATATGACCACCGACTTTAAAGGCAAAGCCATCAACAATGTGCTGGTGGAAGGTAATGCCGAAAGTATCTACCATATCCTGGAAGAAAAAATATTAGACCTGGACAGTATTAAAGCGAAACTCATCATCACCATGGGGATGAATAAAATGATTTGCAGCAAAATGAAAATCATCTTTAAAGATGGGAAAGTGAACACGGCAAATGCCTATGTTAAACCGGACGCCAGGTTTATACCTCCACATGAAATAAAAGAAGCCGACCGGCTATTGAAAGGTTTCACCTGGAAAGAAGAGCGAAGACCAACACATGATGAAATTGTAAAAAGGTCGGGTAACGAAATCAGAGATAAGAAAATTGTTAAGGATTAACGTTTTTTATCAAATTTGTTAGGATAAGCCATTGCTTTGTTATAAATTTTCACTCGAATAAGTGTGCTTGTATGAAAAGATGGTTGTTCGTCCTATATCTGTTAACGATAAGTCTTGCTGGCTTTGCCCAGGGCTTTGAATTAGTGGACCGACAGGAGAACTTTCAGACGGCTATAAATGAAACCCTGCGCATACCTTTCAAAATAAAAAACAATAGCAACAAGGCACAGTTCTACATCATCAAAAAACTTCAATCTGACCTCACCGCAACGCAGAAAGGGTATTTCTGTTTTGACAAAATCTGT
>JAHEMS010000357.1:3895-4525 GCA_024643595.1 Bacteroidota bacterium | reverse complement strand
TCTCGTAGGCATCCACTATCCACCTGTCCATAGGCATTTGTCCTGCTGCTTCTACGATGGGTAATCCAACTTCCTTATCCAGCCACGTTGCGGCTACCAGCGCTTCAAGGCGAACACGACAATGTTCGTCCTGCGCCGCTTTCATCAGGAGTTCCGGTTGATTTTTTATTTGGTGACCACTATAGCGAAGCACACGCACGGCGGCGGCTCTCGCGTGGTAATCTTTTGCCTGAAGTACCTGATGTAGTAATTGCTCATCTACCTTATCAAGTCCCCAGGTTACCCACAAGGCTTCCAGCAGGTGATGCTCATAGCGTTCATCTTCAATATTCAATTTAGCCACCCATGATTTCAGTTGAGGAAGTACTT
The DNA here is from genome assembly GCA_024643595.1 of Bacteroidota bacterium. GTDB lineage: Bacteria > Bacteroidota > Bacteroidia > Cytophagales > Cyclobacteriaceae > ELB16-189. The sequence continues at coordinate 4,156 of JAHEMS010000357.1, read as the reverse complement.
CGCTGGCAGCGCGACCTCTTAATTCGCGTCTGGTGCGATAGCGTGTTCGGAATTCAGGAAGTTTCAGATTATCCAATAACTCGGCAATGCTTGCTCCGTCCACTTTTGCAGGTGTCACTAACGGACGTGACGGATACGTGATGCGATAAACACGACCATGCACATGATCGCGTAACGGATCTCTTGCATTGTGCTGCATATGGCCAATCAGGATATTGTGCCAGTCAATCAAATAAAGTGATCCATCCGGAGCAAACTCCA
>JAHEMS010000357.1:0-3885 GCA_024643595.1 Bacteroidota bacterium | reverse complement strand
AACGAGGTCTGCGCGGTGATGACTCTTGAAACCTGTACTGTCATCTTCCATCACATGTTCCTTCATTCCTAAAAAGCCAATGGTGTTGTTGATGAGCAAATCACCCTGCACATCATCAGGGAAATGACTGCTGGAGACAAACTCCAAACCTGAAGTCGGCCGCACACGATGCTTCTCTTCGATGAGGTTAAAAGACTTATGCGTTGATACGCCATATCGTGGCTTAATCGATCCCGGCATCATCCATCGTACATCCGGACCCGAAGTCTCTGCAAAAATATTCTGACCCCAATCGTCAAACGCAATGCCCCAGGGATTAGGAATTGCTAACTGGGCCGTCCGTTCCAGATGATGACGTTGTGGAGCATAGCGATAAAAACCTCCATTGGTGCCTCGTACCGGACCGTAAGAGGTTTCTACATTGGTATGTAAAAACACGCCCTCTCCCATATAGATCGCACCGGACGGATCTGCCGCATAGGCACTGTGCGCATGATGCGTATCGTGATCATCAAAACCACTTAATATGATTTCCTTTTTATCTGCTTTATCATCCCCATCAGTGTCCGTAAGAAGTACAAGATTAGTGCCTTGTGAAACATAAACGCCTTCAGGCGCGAACTCAAATCCAACGGGAAGGTGTAAGCCCTCGGCAAACGTAATCTGCTTATCTGCTTTGCCATCATTGTCTGTATCCTCCAGGATAATGAGTTTATCATTCGGCTTGCTATCGCCCGGTTTATAATGAGGATAGCTTGGCATCGTTGCCACCCACAAGCGACCTTTGTTATCAAAAGATAATTGAACGGGATTCGCTAAATCAGCAAACTCTTTTTCAGAAGCGAAGAGTTCAATCTTATAACCGGGAGGTACACTCAGTTTTTTCAAGGCATCTTCTCCATATAAATACTCAAGGCTTCCGTTTTTCTGGGGATCAAAATTAGTTTCTACCGATGGAAGCTTGGATGTGTTTTGATCGGCAATACTGAGATCTAATTTCTCGCCGTTGACGGAAAGCCAGATGGCAGAATCGCGGATGGCTGTCAGTTCCCGGATTTTAGTGAGTTCAAAGGGATAATTATCCGGACCAAACGGATCATACCTGCGACCGAATACATGAACGCCATTGGGAATTTTATAATCATTATGCCACATCCAGTTTTTTTCCATCACCGCGGCATGAACCAGATCACGATTCGCTTCTGCCTTAGCGGCAGCTTTCCCAAAGACCTTGTCGGCCAGAAGTATTGAGAATTTCTGATAGCCCGCATCGTTGAGCTGGGAACCGTCAACGGTTAATGCTTCATCATTGTCATTATACCATTTTTTAGATGGGGCAAATGCATCAATAAAAAGTACCTTATTGTTTGCGCATACCTCCTTCATCGCATTCGCATACAACGAAATATTTGCATTTTCCTTCTTACCATCAGGAACATCAATGTTAGCTGACAAATCTTCGAAGGAAATGGGCGACACAATCGCCAGTTGGGGAGCTGTTTTTCCGCTGTAGTTTTGCGACAAGGTGTATTTAATGAAAGCGTCTAACTCCGCTTTATAATTTCCTAGTCCTGCTTCGCCCTGGAAAGATTCGTTATATCCAAAAAATGCAATGATGATATCAGCCTTCAACCGGGTTAACCACTGATCCGGTGTTTCGAAATGACCTATACTTCCTGAAGGATGAGCCAGCTCTGTCTGGAATTTTTCAGCACCCGGAAAGGCCCAGGGTGACATGCGGCCGGAGTGAGGTCTGAAGCCAGGTGTATCCCCTCCATCGCACATGTTACGGATAAATAATAGACTGTCAGGATAGCGAACCTGCATTTCTGTTTCAAAATATCCGTAGTTCATCATTCTTGAACCCAGGTTATTTCCAATCAGCATAATATGGGCACCCTTCCTGACCTTCAATGTAGCATCGGGTTGGGCGCATTGAAACAGGATGGACGCAAGAAGAATTAATACCGGAATTTTATACATAAATTTTACATTCATCGCATTCACTTATTAGGCGGTAAAGTTTGTCAACAATTAGCAGTATCCTAAATGTAATGATAACCCTTGTAACCTAATTAACCGCTAATCAAATACAGGCAACAAAGTGAACAATATGTTAAGATTGGAGACTATATTGCTTGTAATAAATGATGCTCCTTTAATAGTAGAAGTAGGAATCATGTACCGTCCTTTTTCCGATCAGCTAAGCACTCAAGAGTATGAAGAAAAAATCCATTAACAAGGGCCGCAGGAGTTTTGTAAAGCAATCGGCCATGGCCTTGACCGGCCTTATGATTATACCCCGTTTTGTACTGGGCGGCCAACGTTCAAATGGCTACCGATATATTCCTCCCAGTGACATAATTTCACTGGGATTCATTGGTTGCGGCAAACAAGGACGTGGCCTTAGCAATTCATTTTTAAATACCAGGGAAATCCGGATCGCCGCCATTAGTGAAGTATATAAAGACAAGGCGCAGCTCATATTGGAAAAAATAAAAACCAATTATGAAAATAATAAGGACTTAGGCGCCTATTCAGAAATTCCTGTATATAATGATTTCAGGGAGTTGCTTGCACGAAAGGATATTGATGCCGTGGTCATTGCTACCCCGGATCACTGGCATGGGGTGATAGCTGTTAAAGCGGCTGAGGCAGGAAAAGATATTTATTGTGAAAAGCCGATGTCGCTCACGGTAAAAGAAGGAAGAGCAATGGTAAATGCTACCCGTAAATACAACCGTGTTTTCCAAACGGGAAATATGCAACGATCATGGAAGGAGTTTCGTCAAGCGGTTGAATTGGTACGCAATGGATATATCGGAAAAATAAAAAACATCAAAGTAAGCGTTGGTCCTCCTCCCATTCCCTATACATTGCCAGGGCAACCCATACCCGATGGATTAGATTGGAAACTTTGGCTCGGACCCAATGAATACAAACCCTTTAATGAGGAGTTAGCGCCACCGATCACCAAGGATGTTTTCCCTAACTGGCGGCTTTACAAAGAGTTCGGTGGCGGTATGGTGACGGATTGGGGAGCACACATGTTTGACATCGCACAGTGGGCATTGGATATGGATAACAGCGGACCTATAAAAATCTATGCACCTGATGGTAAAGATCATCCTTTCTTAACCTATCAATATAAAAATGGTACGCTCATGACTCATGAGCCCTGGGAATGGAGTAATGCCGTGCTGTTTACCGGTACGGAAGGAGAAATAAAAGTGGCCAGGAGAAAACTTGAAACCACGCCAGCGACATTAGTGGATAAAGTCATTGGGGAAAATGAAAAGCATGTTTACCTAAGTGAAAATCATTATAAAGACTTTTTGAATGCCATGCGTAAACGGACTAAACCGGTTAGTGATGTGGAAATCGGACATCGAACTGCATCGGTTTGTAATATTGGCAATATAGCTTACGAACTCAATCGACCCCTGGAATGGAATCCCAAAAAAGAATCATTTAAAAATGATGCGCAAGCGAATGCGATGTTGGGCAGACCACTGCTGGATGAATGGAAGATTAAGCTTTAAAATTGGTGGATCGTTGTTTGTTCCGACTCACGATTCTTTGAAACTGTTCATACCGGGCGAGCAGGATAAAAGTTGGATGAAAACCAAACGGGGTAGCGATCGAGTTAACTCAATTCAGTGAATGGCGAGAACCGGTATCCCGCTGAAGTCGCACGAAAGTTTTTCATAGCTTCCTCGGTCCGCGTTAGTGAGTTGTCTGTCTTCGACCCCGATACATCGGGGAGACTGACAACGGGCTTCGGGCCGGGAGGGTTGTTTGAAACACAACACTCCACCTAAAAAAGTAACTCCAATCCTGAGCGATCATTAAGGAGAATGTTGTTAAAATAATAAATCCTTAAGG
>JAHEMS010000356.1 GCA_024643595.1 Bacteroidota bacterium | reverse complement strand
GAAAATCAGTGTCAGGATCCAATAAATAATCAATCCTTTCACGGGCTGTAAGTTTACCTTTTTGATGTTGATCAAATATCTTTTTTTCGCCTCCACCCAGTGAGGTAAGTTCTGATTTTGCTTTTAGGTGGGAACAAAGCAGCTTTAGCTGGTCCTCATTTTTGTTGAATTCCAATTCCATGAGGATTGTTTATTTTGAATAAATCAGCGTCAATTCTTTTTTTCAATTGCTTTTGCCTTCTCTTCTTCTTTCCGTTTTTCGCGTTCAATTTTTTTAGTACTCTTACCTAAAGGAGCAAGAAAATGCTTTGGATTATTATTAAAGTGCGTCGCCAATGTATCCAGGTGCATTAACAAATTATTGAGATTATTATATAATGAATCCTCTGTCATTAATTTGCCTGCTGTATTATCACTTCTATTCAACTTCCCTAATGTTTGGTTTAGATTCGCCAGCGTAACTTGTGTCTTGGCGATGGTTTCATTAAGCTCAAGTTGTTTGAGTGAATCAGAAATGGTCTTAAAATTCTGGAGGGTAGGTTGAAGTTCAAGCAGCGTGGCATTCAGGTTTAAAGCAACTTCCTTGAAACTGCCTGATACATCCTCCACTTTTCCATTGGTAGTCTTTAATGTTTGGTTGATTAGGTCAGGGGTAATGAGCAGTTTTTCAAATATGACCTCCAGCTGTTGAGAGTTTTTAGTAAGGTTATCAATAATCAAATTGAACTTTCGTAAGGTGGTTTGCAAATTGTCTGCCACCGGAGTTGCTGTTTCAGAAATCACATCAAACATGCCTTTGGCAACTTCTGTCAGTAGCGTATCATTAGGTTGAAGTACCTCCGTGATCTTTCCAATGGATAACAAAATTGACTTCCCCCCCAGGAAATCACTATTGAGAATTGCTTTGGTTGAATCCCCCAATTTTACATCTGAATCAATATCTAACTCAACCAATATTCTGTTCTGTTGATCTTGAAGAATCTTAATGTTACTAACCCTGCCCACTGCAAAACCATTAACCAATATCGGGTTGGAAACATCGAGCTGATCAACGTTGTCATAAATAGCATAATACTTATTAGTGGCTGAGAAAAAATCAATTCCTTTCAAATAATTGAAACCGAGGTATAATAAGGCAAGCCCGGTAGCTACAAAAAGTCCTACTTTAAATTCTTTATTCTTCACAATGATTAATTTATCGATTCAATTTCCGCCTTATATTCCTTGAATGCACGATAGATTCCTGAGGCGATCAAATCTTGTCCATTTTCACTCGTAAGGAATGTTTCTTCATTGGCATTAGATAAAAAGCCGGTTTCAACCAGAACACTTGGTGTGGTTGTCATCCAAAGTACTAAAAATCCTGCTTGCTTCACACCCCTGCTCGAACGGCCAACCCGATTCTTAAATTGTTCCTCCACTTTTTGAGCGAATTTAAGGCTGTTTTCCTGGTAAGCACTCTGATTTATAGAGAATAAAATGTAAGATTCTGGGCTATTTGGATCAAAACCCACATACTTCTCTTTGTAGTTTTCGTCCATAAGAATTACCGAGTTTTCCCGTTTAGCTACTTCAAAGTTGCTTTTATCCTTATGAAGACCCATGATGTAGGTTTCTGTTCCATAAGCATGTGCCCCCACAATTGAATTGGCGTGAATACTAATGAACAAATCCGCCTTGTTTTTATTGGCAACATCTGCCCTATCCTGAAATTCAACGTATTTATCAGTTTTACGAGTAAATAGCACCTTGACCCCGGGAATATTTCCTTCAATATATTTTCCAACTTTAAGCGCAATTTTCAACACAACATCTTTCTCTTTTGAATTTTTCCCCATTGTGCCTGGATCATGACCGCCATGACCTGCATCAATGACAACCACATTAACCTTAGGATCAATGCGGTAAGAGGTACCTGAAAAATTTAGCAGGATTATTGCTATCAGGGAGAGTTTAATTTTGATATTCTTCACTGTCGTACCGATGTCTGAAGTATTTGCAATAACTTTGTGTAAAGTTGTGAATTTTTCGCTAAAAGCTAAACTCCTGAAAATCAAATCAGAGACAGTATTTACCGTGTTGCGCAACATAATCATTTCAATTTTAGCAGTTAGTGCTTTTTCAATAAACGCGATAGGACAGGTAGAGAGGCCAATTCGTACCGCTCCGGGTACTTTGCCTTTAAAATCAGATACTGTCCCCAACCGTACCTTAATCAAAAACGATACCTTAAATTCTGATAACAAGGCGGATAGTCTCAAAGCGGTTCCTAAAAGTGATATTGAATCAACCATCACCTATACAGCCAAGGACTCAATCATTTCAGACCTTGATAAAAAAATGATGTGGCTTTATGGAGAGGCCATTGTTAAATATGGGATCATTGAGTTGCAGGCAGAAGAAATTGTAATCGATTATGAAAACTCAACAATAACAGCCAGTAGCAAAAAAGATTCAACCGGAAAAACATATGGCTATCCGATTTTCATCAATGGGAATGAGAAATATGAAACAAAGGATATGGTTTACAATTTTAAAACCAAGAAAGCCAAAATTTCTGAAGTCGTCACTAAACAGGGCGATGGTTTTTTACATGGCAATCTGGTTTATAAAAATGAAAAGAATGAACTCTTTACAAAAGGTAATGCCTACACTACTTGCGATCTGGCTGTACCCCATTTCCGAATAATATCAAGCAAAGTAAAAGCGATACCAGGAGACAAGATGGTATCAGGACCCTTTTATATGGAATTCAATGGTGTACCCACTCCGCTGGGCTTTGCTTTTGGAATATTTCCATCACCAAAGAAAAGTGCATCCGGTATTTTGGTGCCTGCCTTTGGAGAAGAACGTAGACGCGGATTTTTCCTAAGAAGGGGTGGCTATTTTTTTGATATCAGTGAATACATTAAACTTACCCTCACGGCGGATATATATTCAAAAGGGGGTGGAGCCATCAATATAAACACCAATTACAATACCTTATATAAATATGCCGGTTCATTTAGTTTTGCTTTTACGAATAATGTAAACAATGATAACATTGAGGCACCTACCCGGTCAAAAGATTTTCAATTAACCTGGAGTCATACTCCACAAACTAAAGGAACCGGGAGATTTTCTGCCTCTGTTTCAGCCGCTAGTTCGAGCTACAACAACAACAACTATCTGGGGGTAAATTCAAATTATCAATCTTCACGAATTGATAATACCACTCAGAAATTAAGTTCAAACATCAACTATAGCAAGACATTCGCAGGTACGCCCTTTAGTATGGGTATCAACCTTCGGCATAATCAAGATCTTAAAACTAAACAAGTGGATTTGCCATTACCCGATTTGAGCTTTAACATGAACAACATCTATCCGTTCAAAAATGCTCAAAAAAGTATGTTCCTCCAGAACATTAACTTTCGATACACGATGACAGGAACCAATCAGATTACCAATAACCTTGGTAAAATTGGCCGGGACACCAATGGAAACCCAATCGATAGTATTGCCCCTTTCACAGCAGAAAATTTCTCCACCTTTCTAAAAAATTCCCGTAAGGGAGTACGCCATGCCTTACCACTGAGTACCTCATTTAAGGTACTAAAATTTTTAACGGTGAGCCCCAACTTTAACTATGAAGAGCGCTGGTATTTCGAAAAATTAAATTGGAATTATAATGAAACAGAAAAACGTTTCTATGCTGATACCATCAATGTATTCAATCGGGTTTATGATTATTCCGGTGGCGCCAGTTTAAATACCCGAATTTACGGCACCTATTTATCCAAAAATCCTAAAGCAAAATTAAAGGCCATTCGACACGTTATTAATCCCTCGGTTGGTTATAGTTTCCGACCAGATTTTAGCGATCCCAGCTACGATTACTATCAGAAATTTACCATTATAGATGGTACGGGACGAGAAAATATTGTACTTAAATCACGACACGAAAATTTTATTTATGGTACAGCGAGTCCTGGTAAAAGTAGTGCCCTCAACATGGGAATCAATAACAACATCGAGTTAAAAGTGCGTGGTGAAAAAGACACGGTCGATAGAAAAATTTCATTATTTAACACACTCTCTTTGGGTGGATCCTATAATTTCCTTGCTGATTCAATGAAGTTATCCAACATCAGTTTATCTGCGAATACAAATGTTTTGAATAATAAGATTAATCTAAATTTTGGCGCCACATTGGATCCGTATGAGTACCGGCAAGTGGTTGTTGATTACGATGATAATGATCAGCCTATTTATATAGAAAGACGTATTGATAACCTGGTTTGGAAATCCGGAAAACTGGGAAGAATTACGAATGCCAACTTTGCTTTCAGCACTAACTTAAATCCAAAAGGTCAAAAAAAGGATACGAACACGCGGGACAAAATATCAAAGTCAGATTTGCCAGAATCTGAAAAGCGTTTCCTGCTACAGAACCCAGATGCCTATATCGATTTTTCAATTCCCTGGAATTTGAGGATAAGCTATAATGTAGATCTCCAGCATGGTGCGAATACCTCGCCTACCATTACCCAAACCATGC
>JAHEMS010000355.1 GCA_024643595.1 Bacteroidota bacterium | reverse complement strand
TGGCGAAACAAAGATGGGATCATACGGTGTTCATGGGAATCAAAAACTTGTTTTGACACTGGTAGCCATCGGCATTCTATTACTAGTGATGGCGAGCATTAATTATATTAACCTGACTACGGCAAGATCGAGTAACCGGGTAAAAGAAATTGCCATTAAACAATTGTCTGGTTCTTCATTGAATCAGTTGCGGATGCAGGTGATTTCAGAATCAGTATTAGTGTCAGTAATTTCTCTTTTGGTGGCGATGACCCTCATTCAGCTTACCCATAATATATTCAGTCAGTTTGCCTCCATAAACATTAGTCTAAATGGATTAAATCAGATTGTTGTTTGGAGTTTAATGTTAGGTGGAGGAATATCCTTGGGTATCATTGCCGGGGTTTACCCTGCTGTTTACCTCACTTCAAACCAGCCAATGACGCTGATGAAGAAAGGTAAAATGAGATTTTCAGGCAATAGCACATTTCGAAGCGGTTTAATGACGTTGCAGTTTACATTATCAATCGTGATGATTATTGCCATCATTACGAACCTACGCCAAATGAACTACATTCAAACTGCCGATTTAGGATTTGATAAAGAATATATCGTTTCTGTTCGGGCTACTTCTATCGCAAGCGGATACAAAAATGGTTATGCTTCCAGGGCAGCTTTCAAAGAAAGATTGCTGCAACACCCTGAAATTCAAAAAGTGTCTTGCTCCTGGGGCAACCCGGGCATGGGTACTTTTGCTGGCCCTACTTTTGAGATTAACGGAATAAAAAAAAATTTTCCCATGCTAGGTGTTGATCCCGATTACGTTGCATGCATGGGACTTCAAATTATTGACGGGCGCGATTTTAACGGAAACAACCTGGCTGACCGGTCTAAGTTTTTCAGAGAGTCTGCGGTAATTGTTAATGAAGAAATGGTGGAAACATTTGGTTTGCGAAATCCGATTGGTACCATCTTTTATTCCAGTGACCGCAGCTTACAATTTGTAATTATTGGCGTGGTGAAGGATTTTCACCTTAAGTCATTTCATGAAAAAATTGGCCCATTATTACTTGCATGGACAGATATTGAAGGCGCCAACATAAACATCAAATTTCAGACAAACTCAACGTCTCGGGCGCTGCAAACCATTGAATCTGAATTCAAAAATCTTTTTGGAAGCGCACCATTTGAATATTCATTCATGGATGACATTTTAGATCGACAATACAAGAACGATAAGCAGTTGGCAACCATGATTGGATTTTTTGCCGGCCTGGCCGTTATCATAGCCTGTTTGGGTTTGTTTGCCTTGTCTTCATACATGGTCTCCAGACGAGTAAAAGAAATAGGAGTAAGAAAAGTATTAGGCGCCTCCGTGGGCACCATTTACTCTATGCTCTCCTGGGATTTTATGAAATGGATTTTGCTGGCGATTGTAGTTGCCAGCCCGATAGCTTGGTTCCTGATGAAGATGTGGCTAAGCACGTTCGCCTATCACATCGAATTGGGGGCAGATGTTTTTGTCATGGCGGCTTTGATCGCGATTGGAATTGCAATGCTCACGGTAACCGGGCAATCATTGAAAGTGGCGAGGGCGAATCCGGTGGATTCATTGAAGTATGAATGATGAATTTTCGAGAAGGATGATCAACGAATAATAAATTGCCACATCAGGTGAATTTACGAGAAGGTAAGTTTTAGCAAGGTAATTTTGTGGCTGCCTTTCCAATACAATTAATTTTGTGTTAGCTTCATTACCCGTTAACCAAACCCCAATTTATATGGAAGAATTAGGAATCAGTTTCACCGCTATAATAGTGGCTACTATAGCAACTTTTTTTGTTGGCTTTTTATGGTACTCTTTTTTATTTAAAAACGCATGGGCAGCTGAAATGGGTATGGATGCAAATGCAAAACCTCCTGCCAATGCCATGGTAAAAGGCTTGATCATGGGCGTAATTGGAAATTTTTTAATGGCATATGTTTTTGCCCATAACAACGCGGCGTGGTCATTTGTACCGGGCATGGATCAAATGAGTCCAATGGGAACCATCATGAGCGCAGCTGGCTTTACCTGGCTGGGCTTCTTTGTGCCCACCGATTTAAACACGGTGGCATGGGAAGGCAAGTCGTGGAAATTGTTTTTTATCAACACCAGCTATCATTTCACCATAGTGCTGGTAGCAGCCGTCATTCTATATTTTATGTAAAGCCTCTGCAAATTTTGAATTTGTAAACATCCTAAATTGAACGAAAGAGTGTTCCGTGGAAAGCGCACTCTTTTTATTTCTACTTTAGGTAAGTTGATTTTGAGAAATGGTGAATCAAAACTCTTTCAACACCTCCAGCATTTCCCGATCCAGCTTATGCCCTTCAAAGTTTTCATACTGCACATCTTTGCGGTTACTGTCCAGCACACCAAATCCTCCACGGAAATTCCACATGGCCCATCCCCAACCGGCCTCTTTCCACAACGGCAGCATGTCTTTGTACCAGCCCATCACCACCGGGTGAGGAGTATTGTTGAATGCGCCAAACTCACCAACATGAACACCCGAACCTTGCTGCTGTAGTTTTTTCCATGGGTCAATCAATTGCTTTTTCAACCGCTCTTTATTCCACTCCATCTCAAAAGGAATTCCCCAGTTCATTAATTTTTCTTTGTAGGCATCTTTCAAAACAGGACTTTCCCATCGCAGTTCAGCGGCTTCGAATTGTTGCAAAGGCCACGTTGGTTCAGGCCAGGATTCTGCACCGTACACCCATGAAGCTCCGAAATGACTTACCTGCATGGGTTCATACCCACGGGTGCTTTGTGCCACGTTGAGATCGATCAATCCAGGAACCGGGTCGCGGCCCCACCATAATCCATCCGCAATGATCAATCGGTTTGGGTCAACACTTCGGATTGCCTCAGCAGCACCTTTCACTACTTCTACATAAGTTTCTTCGCTCACTATACTGTTCCTTTCATTGGTGATGGTGGCAGGCTCATTCAAGAGATTAAAACTTAACTCCCTGTTCGGAATTCCTTTATATCGCTCTGCAAAATGTTTCCAATGAAAATTGAAAGCCTCCCGTGCTTCCGCATCGCGCCAGAGATTGAAGGGCTCTTCTTTTGAACGATCGACAGAATAGCCCGGGCCGCGATGAAAATTTATGCTGACATGAATGCCATACTGCTTTCCAAAACTAACCGCCTGATCAATTTCTTTAAGTTTATCTTCCAGCAGGTTTCGCCAATTGCCTTCTTCCGTCCAGCACAGGTAAGACATGGGCAGTCGTACAAAATCAAAACCCAATTTGGCTATCAGATTAAAATCGGATTCTTCGAAAGGCTTGTTGGCCGAAGAAGCAATGAATTTTTCCAGGAGATTGAATCCACGCCACCGTGGTAAAGATGACGCATTAATGTCAGGAGTATGATCAGCACTACAACTTAGGGCGGTGCTTCCCAGTAGGCCGAGGGCTAAAGTTGATTTTGCAGTCGTTTCAAGAAATGTTCGCCTGTTGATTTTATTTTTTTCCATAAGTCAATATTTAAGGTGCTGCGAAAAATAGTTGCGAATGTTTTTAAATTCAGATGTTGGCGATGGGCCTATTAAATTAAGAAACAGCGGTTTCATTTCATTGTAATGGGGTGATTTTTTGACTGACGGTTATCGCAGGATATAATGCCTAAAAAATAATGTTTGATTTTTTTGAATACCGTTTAAGAATAACAAACATGTATGGGATGACCTGATTAAATAAGGTCATTGTCCGATTATAGCATTATAACTTTATTAGTATTCGCACCGATTTTTTTTTTGAACCAGTTTAGAGTTGTAACTTTTAAATCAAATAATTTTTTAACAAACCCACATTTATCATGAAAGCAGGAATGATTAAAGTCAGCGTCATGTATCCAAGCGGAGATGGCAAGAAATTCAATATGGATTATTACCTACAAAAACACGTTCCGATGGTAGTTGGTTTGTTGGGCGATTCGGTGAAAGGAGCCGCTATTGAAAAAGGATTGGGCAGCGCTGCGCCGGGCTCAACAGCTCCCTTTGAGATTTGTGCTCATTTGTATTTCGAAACGATGGGAGATTATCAAAATTCGTTTGGCCCCAACGCAGAAAAAATTATGGGAGATATACCCAACTTTACAAACATTGAACCAGTAGTTCAGGTCAGTGAAGTAGTTGTGTAATGCACAAATTAAATCATGGAGTGCTATAAATCACCTTGCCATCAAACACGGTGAGCACCACGCTGGTCTCATGTGTTTTCATGGGGTCGATTGTGAATAAATCTTGTGAGAACACAATAAGGTCAGCAAGCTGACCTGTTTTAATTTGTCCCTTAATCGTTTCTTCAAAAGAGGAATAAGCTCCGGCAGAAGTATAGGCTTTCAAGGCTTGTGCAATGGAAACTTTCTGTTCTGGAATCCATCCACCTTCCGGAAATCCATCAGGGGTTCTCCGCGTCACCGCCACGTGAATTCCTCTTATCGGATTGATATCGATACATGCCGGCCAGTCGCTGCTATATACGAGGTAGGCGCTATTCTTCAGCATCTCTTGCCATGCAA
>JAHEMS010000354.1:2275-4561 GCA_024643595.1 Bacteroidota bacterium | reverse complement strand
TGGATTGAATGGTATTATTCCGTTCTTGAACCGTAGAATTATGATATTGAACAGAACATATTGAGGTAGCTATGAGGGAGGTTAGTGCCTCGTACCCCGTAAAACCCTGTTCCAAGGGCAGTAAAAGCCCTCAAAAGTGCTGGCAGACTACTTAAGCATTCCCATACAATTTCAGAATTGGTTCCCGTAAAGGATTCCCGGCTTCAGAAAGCAGGAAAGCAACGCTCTCCGCAATTTGCGCTGGTGTAACCCAATCGCTAAACGAAGCATCCGGCATGGCTTTGCGATTAGCGGGCGTATCAATCGTACTCGGCACAATGACTGTACACACTATATTCTTATCTTTTCCTTCAGCGTTGATAAGTTCCGATAATTTAAAGACAAGGGATTTGGATAAGGCATAAGCAATCATTGCTTTACCGGCGGATGCCAATAATGCCGGTCTTGCACCCACTAACACGATGCGCCCTCCTCCCTGTTTCACCATCAGCGGAAAAACGGCTTGCACAACGTTGTAGGCCGTATCAAAATTGAGCGTTATCATTTTTTTGACGGATTCCAGATTAGTCTCCATGAGTGAACCCATGGCAAAGCCACCCACAGTAAGGATAACAGCATCAATAGTGGAGTGTTGTTGAATAATCCTGGCTACTACTTCCTGAACCGATTTTTCACTGGCAAGATCAGCTTCATAACCCGATACGCCCTCTTGGTGCATTATCCTTCCGGGAGAATCGGTGGCGATTACCTGGTCACCTTGCTTCATGAATTTTGCCACGAGTGCCTGCCCTAAATTTCCTGACGCCCCGGTGATGAGAATGTTCTTTTTCATGCGTTGAATTATTGATTTAAGTAGATATTAACCTATGGCGTTTTGAGACTTTCGGTCTGCGGGACACTACGTTCCGGTCCATGTGGACACAGACCAGGGTTGGAGATTGTATTTGATAACTAATGTCCACATAAACAGCTAGCTACACTATTAGATGTAATACATAACTTTAATCCTTTTCGCCCTCCTCTTTACGTCTTACCAGGTCTTTATCCGCTCGCTTTCGGGCTTATAGTTTTTATCGCCTGGTTGAACATTAAAGGCTTCATAAAATGGGGTAAAATTCATGAGCGGACCATTCACGCGCCACATGGCCGGTGAATGAGGATTCGTGTTTACATAGGTGCGCATAAACTCATCGCGCGTCTTTACTCTCCATATCCGGGCAATGGATAAAAAGAACCGTTGATCAGGCGTGAACCCATCAATTTTAGTCGTGTCCTGTCCTTGCTTGGTCATTTTAAATGCTTCAAAGGCAATGGCGATACCACCGTTGTCGGCCGTATTCTCACCCACCGTTAAACCTCCCTTTACATGCACACTATCCAACACAGTAAATGAGCTGTATAAGTCAATCACTTGTTGGGTCTTGGCCCTGAACTTATCATAGTCTTCTTTCGTCCACCAGTTTTTAACATTTCCATCTTTATCGAATTGGGCACCCTGGTCATCAAAGGCATGGGTCATTTCATGGCCGATGACCATTCCAATTCCACCATAATTGACGGCATCATCAGCATAAAGATCAAAGTAAGGATACTGTAAAATCCCGGCTGGGAAAACAATTTCATTGAAGGAAGGTCTGTAATAGGCTGTGACCGTAGAGGGAGATGGTCCCCACTCCTCTCTATAGGGTGGCTTGTTTAGCTTGCCTGACTGATACTTGTATTCCTCGGCGCGAAGGGCAACTACATTTTCAAAATATTTACTTCTGTCGATGGTTGCCTTATACTCTTTCCATTTATCCGGATAGCCAATCTTTTTGGTAATGGCTTTCAGTTTTTCTTTTGCCTTTATCTTGGTACTGTCGCTCATCCAATCCAGTCGGTTGATTCTGATTTCAAATGCTTTGTCCAGGTTGTTAACCAACTCCAGTGCTCTCTTCTTTGCATCCTCACTGAAATATCGTTTGATGTACAGTTGTCCTAATGCAAAGCCCATCTGCCTGTCCACTGCATCAGCAATAACCTGTGCACGTGGTTTTTCTGTTGATTGTCCCGACAACGCCTTATTATATTCAAATGATGCCTTTTCAAATGGTTTACTTAAAATTTTATCATAAGTTCCTATTGAACTGGCTTTTAGATACGTCTTCCAATCATGGATTGATACGAATGCCAGCATTGCGTTCAATTGGTCAAAATAGGCAGGCTGTCGTATATCCAATGAGTCGGTATCGAGGCCCAGGTTTTTCAATAAAACTTTCCACCCGATATTCGCTTGCTTTTTTTCAA
>JAHEMS010000354.1:0-2265 GCA_024643595.1 Bacteroidota bacterium | reverse complement strand
CTGCGTTCAATTCTTGTTTTGTGCGATTCTGCCAATTTCTTTTCGATGCTGTAAACAATATCCGCATTCATGGAAGCTTCTTCTGCAGTGTTACCCACCAATTGAAACAAGGTGGTGATGTATTTTTTGTATGCCTCTTGAATGGCAAGTGATGCTGAATCCGTTTTGAAATAATAATCTCTGTCAGGTAACCCGATTCCTGCCTGGCTGAAATGGGCAATATTAATACTGCTATTGGCATCGTCCGGGGAGATACCAAAGCTGATGATGGAATAGTTGCCTATTTTAATTTCGTCTGCAACGAAATTCATCATGGAAGGAATATCCTTGATCGCATCGAGGCGAGCCAGCATGGGTTTAATGGGTTCAAAGCCGCGCTGATTAATAGCCGTTGTGTCCATTCCAGAAGCATAAAAGTCCCCCACTTTTTGTTCAATGGTGCCATCGGGATGATTACCCTTTGACACTTCATCCAGAATATTTTGCAGTAGTAGTTTTTGAGGAATATTTAAGAAACTATAGGAGCCAACACCAGACTGGTCAGCGGCAATTTTTGCGGTATCATACCACCTTCCATTTACATAACGAAAGAAATTATCTCCGGGTTTGATGGAGGTATCTATTCCGGCAACATCAACGAATTGTCTTTTAGGCGCTTCCTGTTGTTTGCAGGAAAGTAGAACCAGTGATAGTAGAATACAATAAAGAATTTTTTTCATAGGATTTTGTGAATTTTTAAAGGTAGGGAAATTCATATTGGCACAACTCAACTATTCCGTCAACGGCATCGTGCTTTTAACTTATTGGTAATAAGCATATCTTCCCATTAAAATAATGCAGTGCGGTGTTGGACTTCCTTGTGTTATTGACGCTATCAACTAATCAATGAAACACTTATTCTCCTGCCTGTTTATTGTCATCTCTATTAGCTGCTTCGGTCAACAATCCAACGCACCTTGCTCCTCTGTTGAATGCAATCAATTTAACTTTTGGGTGGGCGATTGGGATTTGACCTGGACCGATGCCGAGGGGAAAATCATTCACGGATCTAACCGGGTTGAAAAGACATTAGGCAATTGTGTAGTGGCTGAGTTGAAAATAGTGATACTTATCCCCTTCCTTGGTATGTTTAATCCAAGCTAATATCGAATGCCTTTTGGATCTACTGCCAACTCATTCATACCGTAGGGCGTTTACCGGATTCTTTCTCGCGGAGCGAATCGTATGGTAACTTATGGTACCTAACGCAATGGTCAGTGCCAGCATCGCCCCCAACACAAAAAGGACGGGATTAATCGCGACACGATAAGCAAAGCTGCTAAGCCATTGTTGCAACAACCAATAGGTGATCGGACTTGACAGCACGAACGATACCAGGATGAGAAAAGTAAAATTCCTGGATAAGAGCACGGTAATCTGCGTTTCGGTTGCGCCAAGGACTTTTCGTATTCCGATTTCTTTTGTCTTACGTGCCGTGGTGATCGCTGCCAATCCGAATAATCCCATGCAGGATATGAGAATTGCAAGACCTGCCATGATACTCACCACCGAACCCATTTGCTTATCCGTGCGATAGAGGGTTTCAAAGTGCGCATCAAGGAAGGAATAGTCAAACGGATAGGTGATGTGTTTCTCCCAGGTATCCTTGATAAATGCAATCGTCTCCTCTGCGTGGGCCTCGTCAATCTTTACTGACATCTCATCATATCCCCAATCAGGGTGTACCGACATTTGTAAGGTGTTGATCTTGTAATGAAGAGAATTAAAATTAAAGTCCTTGACGACACCAATAATCGACCCCAGTGAATCATCGGGATACGATCCCATTCCTACAGGCGTGCCAATGATATCTTTGATGCCTAACTCACTGGCAAATGACTCATTGATGATGAAGGCAAAATCTTTATCCCGGCGGATATCTTTTGAGAATTTCCTTCCCTCCTTTAATTGAATACCATAAACGTCAAGGTATTCATAATCTACATTCACATTTGAGGGGGTTATACTGAATACACCGGTATCCCCCTTTACTTTAAAGCCGCGCTGATGAAAATTTTCTCCCAGGCGCTGACCGCTGGCGGTAACACCTCGGATATTTGAATTTCGCTTCAACTCGGTGCGAATCATTTCAAATTTCTCGTTGGCTTCACCATTCATGTCAATCAGCATCATTTGGTCTTTGTCAAATCCAAGATCTTTGTTTTTCATGTAGGTCAGCTGTTGGACTACGATGAGTGTGCTTACGATCATCGCCAATGCTAATCC
>JAHEMS010000015.1:3230-17440 GCA_024643595.1 Bacteroidota bacterium | reverse complement strand
CTCGGTAAAAATGACCCCTAATGCCCAATATGGCTTTAGCGATTTATTAATTTATCAAATAGTAAAATCAATATTAGTTTATCTTAAAAAAGATTTATGAAGACTTTAGATATCCCGAATGACGGATTCGCGGGGCTTAAACAAAACTGGACAAATGATGCCATATCCGGTTTCTTAGTATTTCTCCTTGCATTACCCCTCAGCTTAGGTATTGCCAAAGCAAGTGAGTTTCCACCTGCTATGGGTGTGCTCACGGCAATGGTTGGAGGATTATTCGTTAGCTTCTTTGCTGGCTCAAGACTAACGATTAAGGGGCCTGCTGCAGGGCTAATCACCATATGTGCCGGTGCTGTTACAGAAATGGGCGGAGGCACAGAAGGCTGGAAACTGGCACTCGGTGTAATCGTGGTAGCCGCACTGATCCAGGTCGTTTTTGGCGCATTAAAATTCGGTTCGCTAAGCGATTTTTTTCCTCATTCAGCTGTCCACGGAATGTTGGCTGCGATTGGTATAATAATATTTTCAAAACAAATTCATGTGCTGCTTGGGATTGACCCTGGTACTTTAAAGGGAAAAGAACCAATCGAATTATTTGAGATGATTCCCAATTCCATCATGCACGAAGATCCTCGTGTTACGTTACTCGGCATCATTAGCTTATTAATCATCTTCGGCTTACCTCTATTAAAGGGAAAGTTTTTTAAAAAAATACCCGCGCCGGTCATTGTGCTTTTAGTAACCATACCACTTGCATGGATTATGGATTTCAAACATACAGAGCCTGCTTTTGACATGGTGAAGATTGGTAACTTCTGGCAAAATGTGGGTATCAATGCAGACTTTAGCATGATAGGAACATTCATTTTTTGGAAATATGTGATCATGTTTTTATTTGTTAACAGTCTTGAATCATTGCTTACCGTAAAGGCCATTGACGGCCTGGATCCCTGGAAACGAATTTCCAATCCAAACAAAGATCTAATGGCAGTTGGAGCTGGCAATGCGCTCTCAGGCTTATTAGGTGGCTTACCTATGATTTCGGAGGTAGCCAGAAGTTCTGCCAATATTAATTTTGGAGCGCGCACCAGATGGAGTAACTTCTTTCATGGCTTCTTCCTTTTGGTTGCCATGTTGTTATTCATCCCAGTCATTGAAATGATTCCCAACACAGCGCTTGCCGCTTTACTTATTGCTGTTGGGTATCGATTAGCCTCACCCAATGAGTTCTTTAAAACATATAAAATTGGCTCCGAACAGCTGGTGATTTTTGTAGTAACGATCATTGTAACCGTTTCAACTGACTTGCTTTTAGGTGTTGGAGCAGGTATTGTGATGAAGTTTATTTTTCATGTGCTCAACGGTGTTTCATTCAATAACCTTTTTAAAGCTCAATACGAAGTTAGCCATCAAGAAAATGAGTTCTTTATTAAAGTGAAAGGATCTGCTATTTTTTCAAATTTGATTGGTTTCAAGAAAGCTTTTTCAAAAATCGATCATAGTAAAAAAATTGTGGTTGATTTTTCAGAGGCACATCTGCTGGATCATAGCTTTATGGAATATCTTCATCACTTGGAGGAAGAAACCGAACATGCCGGAGGTTCGGTAGTGTCAGTTGGATTTGATCGATTCAAACCATTCTCAAAGCACCCCCTTGCTGCTAGAAAATTCTCTGCCGATAATGTTAATAAGTTGGAAATTAAGTTAAGCCCGCGTCAATTAGAGCTTAGAAAATTTGCTGATAAAAGTGAGTGGACATTTTTTCCTCAACAGGTAAGAAGTGGCATTAAGTATAAAGATTTTCCAATTCAGAACGGAAATAAAATTCCGTTTGAACAAAATACGCTTTCCACCTATTCGAATGCGGGAAAACTGGAAGTATCTGATATCATCTTACAGGAAGGAGCAAGGCAGTCTCAAAATGAAATTAACATCACTATTTTACAAGTTTCCGATACGGACACGGTAATTCCTGATTTCGCTCTGGAGCCTGAAGGTTTGTGGTCTAAACTATTTGAAAGTATTTCTGGCAAAGACATAGACTTTGATAATCATCCTATATTCTCCAAAAAATATTACTTAAGGGGAGTGAATGAAAAATCAGTTCGTGATTTCTTCAGCGATTCAATTATCCAGTTTCTGGAGAACCGGGAAGAGATGCATATTGAATGCCACCGCAGCAGGTTAATATTTTATAAAAAACGTGACCTGCTCGAGCCTTCAGAAATTTTGTATATATCAAAATTTGCTGAAGAGTTCATATCGCTCATCCAGGAAAAAGAAATACAAACGGTTTAATTAACATTGGGAGTGAATTCAATTCACTCCCTTTAAAAAACTAAAAAAATAAGCCATGAATAAAATTCTTGCTTCAACGTTATTCCTATGCCTGTCTATTCTTGCTCAGGCCCAGGAAAAACCAAAAGAAATCAATGAATTAAAATTGAATTTAAACGAGAATGGAAGTCATTATTTAAAAGCTACATTTTTAAATCAGGTGTGGCTTCGCAGTAATCAAAGTAACCCCGGCACCCATGTATTGGGCGAACTCAACAATAAAACTTTTGATATCGGCCTTAGAAGGACCAGGTTTCAATTGTATGGACAAATGACGGATCGGGTATTCGTCTATTTTCAGTTCGGGCAAAACAACTTTAACTATTTGTCGCAAACTTCAGGAAACCGAAAAATCCAGGCATTCTTTCATGATGCGTTGGGAGAGTATCGAATAACAAAAGGAAGTGAAAAACTGATTCTGGGGGGAGGTCTTACAATCGCCAACGGACTTTCAAGATTTAGTCAGCCAAGCATTGGAACCATAATGACCCTAGATGTGCCTGTTTTCGCTCAGCCGACTGTCGATCAAACAGATGAGTTCTCGAGAAAGTTGAGTGTCTATGCCCGTGGTCAACTAGGCAAGTTGGACTATCGGATTGTTTTGAGTGATCCGTTTCCCGTTACAACGAATGGTCAGACACCACCGTCCCTATCTGGCAATGCTTCCTTTTCACAACTCGGACATCACAAACAATATCAGGGATTATTTATCTATAATTTCTTTGATGTAGAAGCGCATACCACTCCTTACATGACTGGTACTTATCTTGGTAAAAAGAAGGTGCTAAATCTTGAGGCCGGATTCATTAATCAAGCAAACGCCACCTGGACAAAAGAAGGAACGGACACCACCTATCATAATTTGAATCTCTGGTCGGCAGCGGTTTTTTATGATGCTCCTGTGAATCCTGAAAAGGGAACTGCCCTTAATGCCTATATTGGATATTATAATTATGATTACGGGCCAGGATATCTGCGCTATAATGGAATTATGAATCCAGCTTCCTCAGTAAATGGTCCTTTTCCAGTTGGAAGTCAGGGAAATGCGTTTCCCATGTTTGGCACAGGCAAAGTATGGTATACTCAAATTGGTTATCTATTGAAGAAAGACTTGCTGGGTGATGGCAACGGCACACTAATGCCTTATGCTTCACTCATGAGTGCTAACTATGAAAGATTAGACAAACAAATGAACGTGGTAGACGTTGGTGTAAATTGGTTCCTTAAAGGTCATAATAGCAAATTTACGCTCGACTATCAAAACCGACCATTCTATTTACAAGAGGGCACTGATTTGATACGAAACGGAAGGAGAAGTCAGGTAGTGTTGCAATATCAAATTTACTTTTAATATAACCTTAACGCATAATAAGGGTATTTCCGTCAGGATACCCTTATTTTTTTTTGTTAAACAACCGCTTAAACAAACCAACGCCACCCGAATATAGGATCAATAATAATGCGGTCACTACAATCGTAAATTTGATAATGGCAAAATAAAATGCCATGGATACGGTAAGTTCGTTCGTAGTAGAAAAAGTAAAGAGCATAGACAAATTTTCAATGATATCACAACTACCAGCAAACCAAACTGCACGCGAAAAAAAACTTCCAGACTTCATCAAATTTTTGTTCCCGGAAAAAGTAGTAGACACTTTACTCCCTAACGAAATTGCCCAAGCGTATAAAAAAATGAACACAAAGTCCAGGTAAATACTTAATCGCGCTTTAGCTATGCCTTCCTCACCCCAATCAAGCATGATTTGCTGAGCAGCTGACACACCCTTAGCCAATTCAAACTGAACAATATTGGGAGGCGTAAACGGGCGCATTACGATCATCCAACTGATGGTGACCAGGGATGCCATCCAGAAAAGTTTCGTTTGTTTCTCCAAAGCAATAACAATATAAAACGATGCAACTGAATTTCTGCTAATTTTACAGTTCAATTTTACCCATGGACATAAAAGAAATATTTTCAGTCTCGTTAATTTTATTTTCAGTAATCGATATCATAGGGTCAGTTCCCTTTATTATCCTTATCAAAAAACGCGATGGAAGGATCTATGCCGAAAAGGCAACTATAATTTCTGCCGTACTAATGGTGGGCTTCCTATATTTAGGCCTATCTATTCTTAAACTTTTTGGGCTTGATGTTGCCTCCTTTGCTTTGGCTGGTGCCATCGTCATCTTCATCGTAGCCTTGGAAATGATTTTAGGAATCACTTTAATAAAAGATGATCCTGATGCAAAAGGATCCGGATCTATTGTTCCACTCGCTTTTCCCCTGATCGCGGGTGCCGGTACACTGACTACCATTCTATCACTGCGTGCGGTATATGAAGAAGCTAACGTTTTGGCAGGTATACTCATCAATCTTGTATTAGTCTACATTGTCCTTCGTTCCGTTTCATGGCTTGAAAGGGTGATTGGTAACTCTGGCTTTGCTGTTCTGAGAAGGGTATTTGGTGTTATTCTTCTGGCTATTGCCGTGAAAATATTCAAGACTAATTTACTACCTGCATGATTCGAATTTTTACCGATGGAGCTGCACAGGGTAATCCTGGCCCTGGAGGTTATGGTGTCATTCTGAAATATAATCATCACGAGAAAGAGCTTTCAGAAGGGTTTCGCCTCACAACGAACAATCGGATGGAATTGTTGGCAGTTATTACCGGTCTTGAAGCAATTAAGAAAACAGGCATATCAGTCACCATTTATTCTGATTCAAAATATGTTGTCGACGCGATTGAAAAAGGTTGGATTTGGAATTGGCAGAAAAAAAACTTCGTCAAAAAAGCGAATGCCGATTTATGGCAACGGTATATCCCACTGCATCAAAAATTAAAACCCAAGCTGGTTTGGGTAAAAGGTCATGCTGGCCATCCGGAAAATGAGCGATGCGATCAACTGGCTGTTAGTGCCACTGCGGTAGGAAAATTACAAGCAGATCATTGGTATGAGCAAAATAAGAACAAAGAGTTAGACTGAATTTTCAGGAATCATGTATATTTCGATTCAATAATCAATTCAGATTTTGCCCGAAACAGTATCTATACACTTCAGCCCCGGCAGCCTTACTGCACTTAATATTTGTTTGGCCATTATCATGTTCGGTGTCGCGCTAGACATAAAAGTAGAGCACTTCACTCAGTTAGTGAACCAGAAGAAAAGTGTTCTTACCGGATTATTTTCACAATTTGTATTGCTTCCTCTATTCACGGTGTTGTTGGTTACTTTCTTACCCATTAGCAATGGCATGAAGTTAGGGATGTTACTGGTCTCGGTCTGTCCGGGAGGAAACGTATCAAATTTTTTTTCACAAATGGCTCGAGGTAATGTTGCTTTATCAGTAACCCTCACTGCATTTTCATCGTTGGCCGCATTTATTATTACGCCATTGAATTTCTTTTTTTGTGTTTCCCTGGTTCCATCTTTATCAGGCGAACTAAAATCACTTGAGATCGATTTCTTATCCTTAATCATCAATATGACATCCATTTTATTATTACCCTTGCTGCTGGGTATGTGGATATCTGCTCGATATATTTCCTTAAGTAAAAAGATCGCCGGACCCATCAGGATCCTTTCGATGATGATGCTCACCGCGTTTATTGTAATTGCTGTGGTTAATAATCAGGATGGGTTTGAAGTCCATCTTGCCAATGTTTTCTGGATTGTATTAATCCATAACGGCTGTGCGCTTTTCCTTGCTTATTTTTTTAGTAAAGCGTTGAAGAACCCAGAGTCTGTTAATCGAACAGTCTCTATTGAGACGGGTATTCAAAATTCAGGACTTGCATTGATCTTGATTTTTAATTTTTTTGACGGCAATACAGCGATGGCCGTGGTTGCTGCCTGGTGGGGAGTGTGGCATCTAATTGCAGGCTTTACCTTTTCTGCCGTGATGCGAAAGCGACCTATAGTTGAAGTAGCTCAATCATGATGAATCTATAATCGTTGATACAAAAAATATTTTATACATCCCTTAAACTTTACACCACAGCTGCTCTGAAATTTTATTTTAAGCGCTGGCAGATTCAGGAAATTGTACCCATTCCATCAGGCCCTGTAATTTTTGTATCCAATCATCAGAATGCTTTTCTGGATGCCATTTTAATCGTCTGTAGCAACCAGCGAGACCCTTGGTTCCTTACGCGAGCCAACGTGTTTAAAAATAATTTGGCGAAGAAAGTGCTGACCTGGATGCAAATGATTCCAGTATATCGTTTTCGTGATGGGTTTAATACCTTAAGAAAAAATGATGAAGTATTTAACCGCTGTGCGCAACTATTATCAAGTCAAAATTCTATTGCAATATTTGGAGAAGGAAACCATAATGATCAATGGTATTTAAGACCTCTTCAGAAAGGATTTGCCCGGATTGCCATGACTGCTGAAGAGCAGAACGATTGGAAACTGGGGGTAAAGATTGTACCCATCGGAATTCAATATGAATCGCATAACGACTTTCGAACAAGAGTACTGGTAAGCTTTGGGAATCCCATTTCCGTAAATGAAAATTATAATAATCAATTGAGTGCTCAAGAAAATCTTGACCTACTCATACAAAAGACCAGTGATGGAATCAGGGATTTGATGGTGCACATTGACCATCATCAATACAAGCCTTTAATTAAGTATTTGGCTTCACATCGGGAAATAAAAAAGGATCTTATCGATCAACTAAACACCGATCAGAAAATTATAGCTAATTATCCCGTCACCGATTTGACAATGCCTCACATAGTTAGCAAAAGGAAAACAAGATGGAATCCTATTCACATTTATGAATTTATAAATAATTTCCCCTCAAGATTTCTCATCAGGTGGATAATAAAAAATAAAGTGAAAGATCCACAGTTTATCGGATCCATTAAGTTTACTCTCGGCATGTTTCTCGTGCCTTTCTTCTATTGTATACAAACAGGTTTGTGCTTTACGATTTCACAATCCTGGATGATTTCAATACTGTATTTTGCTTCACTTCCGGTAAGTGTGCTTTTAAAACGCTAATTTATTTCACGCTCAACCAATGCAATCCCATTCTGGCTCAATTCCTTTAGCACGGGTTTGTAGATATCTTCGTTCACAGGAATAACGACTCCTCTGCTTTTAATTTTACCTTCCAATAACAATTTGGCTGCTATGGCCAGTGGCAGTCCTACCGTTTTGGCCATCGCCGTATTCACTTCGTCATCACCGGTCACCGTAAGATGGGCCTGAATTTCTTTAAGGCTGTCCCCTATTTCATAGACAAACCGATGCCACATCACAATAAAATCTTTATCCCCTGATTTAAGTTTCCATTTTTTATTGAGTATAAACTCAAGTATTTGGGCCGGTGAACCACTGTTAAGACCTACTTTTTCATCACTAAATAATCCACTCCAACGCAACCTCATGATCTCTTCCCCTAATGGAGAAAGGCTAAAATTGGCAATCAATTTTTCCTCGACCGATGCCGATGCCCGGTTATCGAGAAAGGAATTGACAAAACCCGCATGAGTCATGTTACCTACTTCTTCCATCTGATAAGTATCGTCGCAGCAACCTAATTGAACTAATACGTTCCACGCTTTACAAAAGCCTTTATACCGCAACGTACCCCGCAACATTGTTTTTATTCCTTTCAAACCGTACGTATCCAGGTAACTTAATGAATCACGATTAGCATATCCTTCATATTCTCCGAAGCCGGGCACTGTCACTGGAGTGGTGCGCAAAAAAAGCTGATGATATGGGATAAACTTATACTCACCTTCCTGCAAAAACTTCGCAGTTCCTTGTCCGGCCATAACTACATTGCGTGGATTCCATGTGAATTTATAACGCCACGGGTTTTCAGGATCAGTTTTGCCAGAAATCAGACCACCAGTAAACGACTCAAATGTGATTAATTTTCCACCTTTTATTTTTATTGAATCAATAACCTGCATAGCACTCATGTGGTCAATACCGGGATCCAATCCACATTCATTCAAAAAGAGAAGGTCATTAGATCTCACCTCATGATCAAGCGATTTCATCTCATCGGTAACATAACTGGCCGTCAGCAAATGTCTTTTTTCGATAAGGCAGGCTTTTGCTACTCTGATATGCAAATGAGGTGGCATCAGCGAAATTACCACATCACTGGCAGCAATGGCCTTGCGGCAACGTTCATGCTCATCAATATTAAAATATATCGCCTTCCCATGAAGCGAGTCTCCTACCCTATTCTGAGCCGCTTCCAGCGAAATATCGCCCACTATTATTGTCCAATTGAACCTGGCTGCCTCAGCCAGTAAATAGGTAATCAATGCTGATGACGACCTGCCCGCTCCGACAACGAGAATAAACTTTTGTTTCATGGCAAAATAAGAACACTAAATTAATGGAATTATGGAGTAATATTTCATTTGAATAATTGACTTTGCTATATTTCTAAATTAGCATGGTGTAATCCTTTATGATTAAAGTTCATTCATAATTTTCGCTCCTATGAAAGATTTCGAAATATTCAAAGACATTGAAGAACTTGATAATGAATCAAAGTATCTAGTTCACAAAGCAAAAGAAGCCGCCAACCTTGCCTATGCACCTTATTCCAAATTTCAAGTCGGGGCAGCTGTTATTCTTGAAGACGGTACCTTGGTAACAGGGTCAAATCAAGAGAATGCATCTTACCCTTTATGCGTTTGCGCCGAACGCGTCGTACTTTATACCGCAGCTACTCAGCATCCCAATAAAAAGATTATGAAATTGGCAGTAGTGGCACATCGTAAAAATCATAAGGATCTTTCACCGGCAACTTCATGCGGTGCATGCCGGCAGGTTATGAGTGAATTTGAAGAAAGGCAAAATAAGACTTTTGAAGTAATCATGTTAAAATCAAAGAATGAATGGATAAAATGTCCTACAGCCGAAAGTCTTTTACCCTATGTTTTCAAGCGTAGTAACCTGCATGAATAATCAACATTAAATTGACTGTTGTGGAAAACCTCGAAATTATTGGGACTGAAACTACACCCTACATAAATTTTAGTAAGGAAAATGATTTGTTTCAAATTGACGGAAGGTCATTAATGGAAGATGCTGAAATATTCTATGGCCCCCTGGTTCAATGGTTTATTGGATATCGCAATAATCCGAATCCTAAAACGGAATTAACTATCCGACTGGAATACCTTAACACTAAAACTTCACGTCAATTTCTTGACCTGTTTAAAATCATGGAAGGAATACCAAATTCAAAAATTGTGTGGCAATTTTCAGATGAGGACGAAGACATGGAGGAAATGGGTCAAGAATTAGCGGAACTGGTTAGCGTCCCGTTTGAATTCAAAACAAATTGATATCATACACCTGAATCGGTAAGGATGAGCGAAGAAATACTTAAGGCATTAACCCAACTTTTAGCCATCATTACCAAACAAGATGGCGGGGTAACGCAAAACGAAAGGCAATTTGTAATTAATTTTTTTCAACAGGAATTAGAAGAATCTGCCATTCAATCCTACCTGGAAGTTTACGATTCCATTTCTGGTTACCATTCACAGGGAGTACATCTTGAAGATGACAGGGATAGTGTTCCTTCTGTAAAAGATTCACTTAAAACGCTGGCGATCTGCAAAAAGATCAACAAGACGCTTACTCAAAAACAAAAAGTTGTTGTACTGATTAAATTGTTGGAATTAATCAGTTTCGATAAAAATTTTTCAGCGCAACGGAAGGAAATTGTCAATACCGTTTCGGTAGTTTTTAATATTTTACAAGAGGAATATAAACAGATTGAAAACTTTGTGTTTTCAGAAGTTATATCATCCTTTGATTCTCCTGATATATTGATTGCCAATGAAGAAACGGAACTAGAAAATGTTCACGTTAAACATATACACGCACATTTGGATGGCAGTATTTTCTTCTTAAAAGTAGCCAGTGTGGGGATGTACTTTGCAAAGTATATCGGTGCCGATTCCAATACATTAAATGGCTTCATCATGCAGCCTGGAAGAATTTATTTGTTTTCACACGGTAGCATGATCAAAACGCATGGAGGAAATGCGCTTTATTACAGTGATCTGATAGCCGAATTCAACAATGAAATTAAATCAACCAAACTTTCCTTTATAGCAGAAATCGAAGAATTCAAATTCAAGAATGGTGTTGTAGGTATTCGTAATATTTCGATCCGTGAAGGACCAGGTAAGTTAATTGGTATAATGGGTGCCAGTGGTGCTGGAAAAACTACCTTACTGAACATTCTCGCGGGACTTGAATATTCAGGAAAAGAGAATATCCGGATAAACGGATTTGATATTCACAAGAATGAAAAAGAAATAGAGGGGGTAACCGGTTTTGTTTCACAGGACGATCTCTTGATTGAGGAGCTTACTGTATATGAAAATCTTTATTTCAACGCCAAACTTTGCTTTTCGAATCTGAACGAAAATCAGATGCACCAACGGGTGATGGAAACGCTGGAAAACTTAGGTCTTGAGCAGCGTAAAGATCTTAAAGTTGGGACTGTTCTTGACAAAAGAATCAGTGGTGGCCAAAGAAAAAGATTAAACATTGCGCTGGAGCTAATTCGAGAACCAGCCATTCTTTTTCTTGATGAGCCCACTTCAGGGCTTTCTTCAAGGGATTCAGAAAATGTAATCGATCTGCTTAAAGAACTATCATTAAAGGGAAAGCTAATTTTCGTAGTTATCCATCAACCTTCTTCCGACATCTATAAGATGTTTGATAAATTAGTCATTATGGATACCGGTGGCTACCCGGTGTATTATGGAAACCCTATTGAAGCCGTCACCTATTTCAAAAAAGCTACTCATCAGGTGGATAGCAATCGTGGGCAATGCGAAATTTGTGGTAATGTAAATCCAGAGCAGATTTTTAACATTCTGGAAGCTAAGGTAGTTGATGAATATGGGCAGGCAACTAATAAGAGAAAAATTAATTCGCAGGAGTGGCACAAAAAGTATCGAAACATAAGCCTTCCTGGACATACCGATGAGGTAACTGTTGCCCCTCCCCGCAACCTCCATATTGCTTCGCGACTGAAGCAAATTTTTATATTCTCTAAACGTGATCTGTTAGCCAAAATCAGTAACAAGCAGTACTTAGTTATCAATTTGCTGGAAGCACCTCTTCTGTCGCTTATTCTCTCCTTCATCATTAAGTATAATAGCGCTCCAAATGGAAAAGAATACATATTTCGATATAACGATAACATTCCAGCCTTTTTACTAATGGCAGTTATCATCTCCATTTTTATGGGACTTACGGTAAGCGCAGAAGAAATTATTCGAGACAGAAAAATACGCAAACGCGAATCATTCCTCAACCTGAGTTGGAACAGCTATCTTCTTTCCAAAATTTCTATTTTATTTATTCTATCAGCCATCCAAACGATCTCCTATATTGCCATAGGAAATTGGATCCTGGAAATACGAGACATGACGTGGGCTTTTGGACTTATCCTCTTTTCGACATCCTGTCTAGCTAATGTTATCGGCTTGAATATCTCTTCCGCCTTCAATTCTGCCATCACTGTTTATATTCTAATTCCATTACTATTGATTCCTCAAATGATATTAAGTGGTTTACTATTCAACTTTGATAAACTCAATGAACTCATCAGTAACAAAGGAAGAGTACCCCTCATCGCAGACTTGATGGCTTCTCGATGGGCCTATGAAGCAATGGCCGTATATCAGTTTAAAAACAACGAATACGAATTGCCTTATTTTGAGTATGAGCAACTGGAATCAAATGCGGATTTTAAATCCGCCTACCTGGCCGAGGAATTTAAAAAGCGTAATCAATTTCTGATAGATCATTTCAATACAAAAAATGATTCGATTCAGATTCTGAATAAAAAAGAAAAGCTGCTGATTTATAATCAACTAAAAGGAGAACCTTTCCGTGATGGCATTGAAAATCTCAATCTCGCGACAATTTTTGGCAAGGATGGGTATACCAAAGAAGTGGGCACTCAGCTTGATGAATATTTTGCGAGATATAAAAAGTATTACCAGAAAGAATATAATCTGAATGCCAATCTTGTTGAAAAAAAGATGGCATTTTTTGAAAATAAAGGTATTGATCTACACGATGAGAAAAATAAATTTTTTAACGAGAGTATGGCCGATCTGGTCAGAAACTCAACTGCGGAAAAAAGGATAATCGAATACAACGGGAAGTTGATCCAAACTATTAATCCTATATTTCAATTACCTCAGCCTGCCTATCAATTAGACTATCGAACCGAATTTTTTGTTCCGGAAAAAAACCTGGCGGGCTATTTAGTAAGCACCTACTGGTTCAATTGTTTGGTCATTTGGGTGATGACCGTGCTTTGCTATCTCTTGCTTTACTTTGAAATTCTTAGGAAAATCATTGATTTCTTCAACCGGTTTGAAAATACATAGGGTTAATTTGGTTTTTGGTAAGGAGGGCGTAATTGTTAAATTTGTAATAAGACAAAATCTACCGAGATGAAAATTTTTATCATTGGAATCTTAACTGCCTTCTTTGTCAGTTGCAGCTCAGGAAAAAAGCCAGACGACCAGGAGTTTTTAAATAGCATAGATTCAACCCAACAAACTGCTGGTGTTGACGAAGACGTTATTAATTCCATCCTTGATCAGATTCCTAGCCCGCTGGAGATATCTGTTCTACTGAAAAATTCTGGTTCAAAATTCGATATCGCATTGTTAAACAATACGGAAAACGTTTCTAAATACAATAGCAATTTTAAAGAAGCACTGAATCTCGGCGTATATGGCACGGACCTGGGCTATTCAAATATTTTTGAACAAAACCAGGAAGGCATCAAATTCATTAGTGCCATTAAAACACTAGCTGACGAACTTAATATAGGACAGTTTTTTGATGTACAAACCATCGGCAGGTTGGCTACCAATAGCAAGAACCTGGATTCTTTGGTGCTAATAACAACGCTTAACTTTAATCATATTAACCATTATCTTCAATCACAGGGTCGTGACAATCTAAGTGTTTTGTTATTAACGGGTGGTTGGATTGAAGCAATGCAGATTACCAGCCAGGTAGCCGCAAAAAGAAAAAGTAAAGAATTGTTCGAAAAAATCGGCGAACAGAAAATTGTGCTCGAACAAATCCTGTTACTTTTTTCATTCTATGAAGATGACCCAAATATGGCAGGACTTTTGAAAGATTTTGAGGAGCTTAAATCAGTTTATGATAAAATCACCATTAACTATACGTATAAAGAATCATCGATGGAAATTGTGGATGGAGTAGCGGTGATAAAGGATAATAGTACCACTACCATCGACATCACCGATCAAAATGTAGAAGAAATCAGGACAATCGTGAACGCTATCCGCTCTAAAATTATTAGTTAACATTGCAATAATATATCATGAAAAAAATAGCATTTGTTATTTTATTATCGTCTTTCTTTAATCTTGGCGCCAGAGAAATTGAATATCAGTGTAACCCGGATAAACTAGCTACTGATTGTATACCGAAACTTTCTGAAGGATTTAATTTTCTGAAAAGTTACAAAGTGGATGGCGTTTCAAAAGACAAAGTAGAATACAGTTATGTATTCATGAAAGGCACACAGTATATGATAAATTTGTGCGCTGGTGGAACGAATACTGATGGTATTGTGGTGAGCATCCTGGACAAAGACAGGAACAAAGTAGCCTCTAGCAAAATAAATGGCCAGTTCGTTACGGCCATTAATTATCCCTGCAATGCATCCGGCATTTACTACATTCAGTATACTTTTGATGAACCTTCAAGCCATTGCGGTGGCAGCGCTCTTGGCTTCAAAAGATAAATTAAACAACTCACTAAACTAAGGGCTATTGGAAAACCAATAGCCCTTTTTGTTAATT
>JAHEMS010000015.1:0-3220 GCA_024643595.1 Bacteroidota bacterium | reverse complement strand
CTAACTAGAACCTGTCAACTTTTTTCAGGACTAGTCATTGCGCGTCATGAGAGAGCAAAGCCTCCAATTTGATTATAAAAGTCGCTACTATACTAGTGGAAATCTTGATTCCGGCACAAGAAAAATATGGTTTGTATTGCATGGATATGGACAGCTTGCCAAATTTTTTCTCCATAAATTCAACATTGCATCAGATGCCGGCGTATATATAATCGCGCCAGAAGGACTTTCAAAATTCTATTTAGAAGACGTTACCAGCCGAGCCCGCAGCGGAAACAACCGGGTAGGTGCCACTTGGATGACGAGAGAAAACAGGATCATGGACATCGAAAATTACATTACCTATCTCAATCAAATTTATGAAAATGAAGTACCACGAGAATTTGAAGGAGAAATATCCATTCTTGGATTCTCTCAGGGAGCCGCTACCGCTTCACGATGGGCCGTTGACGGGAATAACTTATTTCATCGATTGATTCTTTGGGCAGGCATGATTCCTCCGGATATGAATTTTGAAAAAGCGCATGAAATACTCAAAGACAAAAAAGTTATCGCAGTCTATGGAAAAAATGATCCTTACGTATCGGATGAACGACTGAAAGAAGTTACCTCCTTGAACGATCGTTTAAAAATAGATCCCGAGATTATTGATTTTGAAGGCGGGCATGAAATTCCTGAGGAAGTCCTATTGAGACTTTTATACTCCTAAATCTCCACCATCCGAAATTTCAACCAGCAGTAATTTAACCTCCTCAGCTTGTGCATGTTCACCCATTTTCTCAAATGACATGATTAGGTTTCTTAATGCCCTGCGAATAATTTCTATATTGGAACACTGCTCAAAGAATGATGTTTGAGGTATAAGGTGTAGCTCATTAATGTAGTTTTCAATGTCTTGTTTGGAAAATATTAGTCCCCGGTTAAAGGCATTAATATAAAACTGATGGTTTTCATCTTTGTAGGTTAAGATAAAGAGGTTAGGAAGATTCACTCCATAAATCGGAAGTTTTAATTTCTGAGCCACCAACATATAGATCACACACAAGGTGATTGGATTACCTTTTTTGGTTTCCAAAACAATATTGATCATAGAATTTCCAGGTGAATGAAAATTTTTTGTATTGGCCCCAAACTTAAGTTTATTGAAAATTACACTGTTGATTATTTTTACCTGGTCGTACGCGTATAAATCGGGTCGAAACTCGAGCCAGGCATCATAATAAATTTGTTCGAGCTCATGCTTTAACTTTTCAAGTTCAATATCGGGATACTGAAAGGTGGCAATAATCCACATCCCTGTGAGTAAATCCTGATCCTTACTTTCATACCAAATTCTAAGTCGCTCTTTTAGTAACTCATATTGAAGGGTGTGAATCAAATCTTCTATTCTGCTCTGGACTATTGGACTAAGATTACTCTCCCACTCTTTTTCCAAAAAAGGAATCGCTTCTTTTCCCAACGACAAAATCTTTTCTTCTACATGGGTAGTTATTTGTTTGTCTTCATCATCCAACAGGGAGACCAATGCCTTTAATTCATTCTCTGTCATTAATACAAGAATATTAAATTATTTTTTTATCAGCACTATTCAACAATTTCTTAAAAATTCATAGTTAGGTCTGAATAACCCCAAGATTAAATTTTTCAACGGGTGCATGATTGGCTGCTGCTATCCCAATTGAGATTACTTTTCGGGTTTCCAGTGGATCGATTAATCCATCCACCCATAAACGCGCTGCTGCATAATAAGGACTTAACTGTTCATTATATCGATTAGTAATTTCTGCCAGCAACTGAGCTTCTTCTTCTTTCGTGATATTTTTTCCTTGGGATTTCAATGTGCTCACTTTTATTTGGACCAATGTTTTAGCAGCCGTGCTTCCACTCATTACTGCGATTTGCGCTGTCGGCCATGCATAAATCAAACGTGGATCATAAGCCTTACCACACATCGCATAATTACCAGCGCCATAGGAGTTACCTAAAATAAAGGTGAACTTAGGAACCGTTGAGTTAGCCATGGCATTCACCATTTTTGCTCCATCCTTTATAATTCCTCCTTGTTCTGCTTTACTCCCCACCATAAATCCACTCACATCCTGTAAGAAGATAAGTGGAATTTTACGTTGATTACAATTCATGATAAAACGGGCTGCTTTGTCGGCCGAATCAGAATAGATAACGCCACCCATTTGCATTTCACCTCTTTTTGTTTTTACCACTTTACGCTGATTAGCTACGATCCCTACTGCCCACCCGTCTACCCTGGCATAGCCACAGAGCAAAGTTTTTCCATATAATGCCTTATACTCATCAAATTCAGAATTATCCACCACCCGTTTAATGATGTCAAGCATGTCATAAGGCTTCACCCGATCAGATGGCATAATGCCATAAATCTCTTGAGGATCTTCCTTTGGAGGCTGTGATTTAATTCGATCAAATCCGGTATGATTGAATGATCCAATCTTATCAAACAAACTTTTGATATGATCCAGACAGGCCTGGTCAGTAGGAAATTTATTATCAGTCACACCAGAAATCTCACAATGTGTTGTGGCCCCTCCCAACGATTCATTGTCTATCTTTTCGCCAATGGCTGCTTTAACTAAATAGGA
This sequence comes from Bacteroidota bacterium, assembly GCA_024643595.1. Classification (GTDB taxonomy): domain Bacteria; phylum Bacteroidota; class Bacteroidia; order Cytophagales; family Cyclobacteriaceae; genus ELB16-189. Next base: position 602 of record JAHEMS010000015.1, on the reverse strand, counting down.
ACCCGCTAAGAATATCGAACCAGTCTTGTCCACGATCATTGCTTCGTCCGACATAATGGGAAGATAAGCACCCCCGGCAACACAACTACCCATGATAGCGGCAATCTGAATGATGCCTAACGAAGACATCTTAGCGTTGTTTCTAAACTGCCGACCGAAGTGTTCCTTATCAGGAAAAATTTCGTCCTGCATCGGAAGAAATACACCCGCACTATCCACCAGGTAAATAATAGGCAATCTGTTTTCCATGGCGATCTCCTGGGCACGAAGATTCTTTTTAGCGGTTATGGGAAACCAGGCACCAGCCTTTACTGTAGCGTCATTCGCCACAACAACACATTGTCTGCCACTCACAAAACCAATACCAGTAATTACTCCACCGGATGGGCAACCACCCTGCTCCTCATACATGCCATCACCCGCCAATAATCCAATCTCAAGAAAATCAGTCTCAGGATCCATTAAATAATCAATCCTTTCACGCGCAGTAAGTTTACCTTTTTGATGTTGATCAAATATCTTTTTTTCGCCTCCACCAAGCGAGGTCAGTTCTGATTTTACTTTTAGATGGGAACAAAGCAGCTTTAGCTGGTCCTCATTTT
>JAHEMS010000353.1 GCA_024643595.1 Bacteroidota bacterium | reverse complement strand
GTCGGCAGGGGCATGATAGCCAAACATGTTTCCATAAAATTTTCCTTTCGTTACCCAGTTGATGCGGTTCTTGGGATTCCAGTGTCCTTCCTGGTCGGTCACAATAAAAGAGCCATCGGGGTTAATGCATACTCCATTGGCTGCGCGAAAACCAGTAGCTATGATCTCGGTATTGGATCCATCTTTACTCACCTTTAGTAACGTGCCATGCTGTGGCACCAGCGCACGCCGGGCATGTCTGCCGCTTTTGGCGTAGTAAAAATTTCCTTCAGCATCGGTCTGCAGGCCCATGGCAAATTCATGGAAGTGATTGGTCACCTGGTGGTCGCTGTTAAAGCTTTCATAGAAATCTGTTTCACCATCGCCGTTCAGATCATGGAGCCGCACCAACTGATCACGACAGGTTACAAATACTTGTTCATTCACCACCTTAATACCCAGCGGTTGAAATAATCCGGAGGCAATACGCTTCCACGAAAGTGTGCCGGTGGGTTGTGTGATCCCTTCAACCACCCACACATCGCCATCGGTAGAACAGATCACCGCTTTACTTTTATCAGCGAAGAAGTCAATGCCGCTTAAACGCAATTGATTTTTCCACGGGCTATTGAACGGAGGCGACAATACATCCACCTGGAAGGCTCCGTCCTCATCACTTTTAACAATGCTGGTTTTGAGGATTTGAGAATAACGGGCTACCCCGCCTTTGGTATAGTTTTCCAAGAGTTCCACCGGAGCAGCGTGAAGGGCGAGTTGATCAACGGATTCCTGAGTTGCGCCTGAGATCAGCAATTTAATATTGACGGCTTTGCCTTTTGGAATCTCCAGAACATGAAAGCCGTCCGCCTTTTTCAAATAGGCCCCACTGCCTGCCAGGGCTACAGCGGTTGTGATGGGTGCCACACGCATCTTCAACGAAGTATTGGAAGCGCCGATATTTAATGTTCTTGTAAATACGGGAGGACCATCGTTCACCGCCTCAAGTCCAAACAATTCAAGCACGGGCGTATTGCCAACCGTGTAAGACACAATCGTTTTTCCTTCACAATGATAAAGTCCTTTGTACTGCGCCCACTCACGTGCCAACGGACCAAACCTTCTTTGATCACTGGCTTTAAACCGGTTGTCGGTAAAGATGCCAGTCTTGGGATTGGCCCACCCCGGCCCCACGGGGTTTTCAAACTGCAGATCACCTACCGTGCGTGGCGAAATATTATGTGTGCCATTAAATAAGATGGCTTCCCAGTCGATAAATCCTTTGCCCGTCCAGGCACCGGCCACGCGCATTACATCATGATCAAAAATAATCCAGTGACTTCCTGCCGCAATGCCGCCCGCTCCACTATCCAACCGGATAGCGATTCCTTTATACGCAAAGTTGGCGTCCACTAAATTTTCATCCTTAAGCGGTGCTTTGCCTTCTGATCGCTCGCGCGGTTTGGCGTTCGCCTCCACCAGCTCATAGGTGTTAATGAGAAAATTACCATAATCCATTTCTGCCCACGGTGTTTGTTCGCTGGGGGCAGGACCCCTTGAAGTTCCTTTCGGCAGACTGCGCAGATAGGCAGAGTCGATCTCAAAATACTGATCCTTATTTCGCTTGAACACAAATTCCGAGGTGATGTAATTGATCACATCATACTTCTCGCTGGGTGTTAATAAATGCTGCGGGGGCATGGAGCCATAGCCTTTCGTTAAGGTCTGGTAGATGGAGTATGGGTCATTACCCACCTTGAACTTTCCTTCCCAGAATTTGAATGAGATGGGAATGGAACCGGGTTGCAGCGGATCACCATGACAGGTGAAGCAAGTCTTGCTGTAAATGTGTTGCCCTGTACGCAGCGATTCATCATACCGATCATTGAGGCCCCGCAGCAGACCCTGGTGATCAATGTCTTTTTCATAGTCGGGAAGCTGCTCGTCTTTCAGGGTGAAAACCACATCCGGTTGTTTGTATTCATTTTTGGAGGTGCATCCTGCCAGGAGCAGAACAACAAGGATCAGTAAATGGTAGTGACGTAGATTGTTAGGCATACGAGTAAAAATAAGTATTAACTCAAAAAAGTCATCAGCATTTTTACCAAATACGGTGACAATCGCTACCCGAAGGGCACGCAGTCAGTCTTCGAGTGCCTCAGACTGACAGAAAGTTTCCACCTTGATTGCTCCAGGGGAATTGTCAACATGTGGTTCTCGAAGGGATTTTTTACCGTGTCAGGTGTTATCACCTGACACAACTACACATCATAACAATACTACCACCTTATGTAGAAAATAAGCTAGCCCTTGTAATGGCTGAGAAATCCAAAATGATCTTCATTCTTATGATAAAAGTAAGCACTAGAATAATAATAGCCTTCTGGAAAGTCCGCCAATTCCCACTTCCCCCTAGTTGGATTACGATGAATGTATTCCAACTTCTGCTCGAGTATTTGCTCGGTCGGAAGTGGAATCGACAATGGACGATTCTCCCAAATTTGATATTTTCTATCCTTGAGGTAAACTTTAAATTTCTCCAAGATTTCAGGAGAATGTTTCTGTAAATCAAATTTAATTTGTTGTGAAGTATATTTTAAAAAATCCCTCTGCACATCAGCGGGTTTAATTCCTTCTTTCATCTGCCAGATCACGTGGATATGATTGGGCATAATAACAAATCCATACACCAATATGCGATTATTAAGTACAAGGAATTTTAGGCTTTGCGTAATGACGTCTTTATACTTATCGTTAAGAAGTAGACTATTCCACCGCAAGATGGTTGCCGTAAGAAATTGAGGATGTTCTGTGATCATGGATCACTATTTTGTTCCTTTAGTGAAGATATAATTTAAAATTATATAACTATCGTGGTAAGGTATGTGTCAGGTGATAACACCTGACACGGGCTAAAAATAAGTATTAACTCAAAAAAGTCATCAGCATTTTTGCCAAATACGGTGACAATCGCTACCCGAAGGGCACGCAGTCAGTCTTCGAGTGCCTCAGACTGACAGAAAGTTTCCACCTTGATTGCTCCAGGGGAATTGTCAACATGTGGTTCACGAAGGGATTGTCACCCTGAGGTTCGCGAAGGGATTGTCACCCTGAGGTTCGCGAAGGGTTACGCCATCAGACTGAAAAGAAGCTCAACTGTTTTTACTTATCGGCTGAATCGTAAGAACGTACCCATCGGCAGATCACGGCCGGTGTTCGACTTCAGGAAAAACTCTCCACACTCAGGCTCAGCCACATCGAAATGGGTCTTCACCACATTCATTCCTACCAAAGGTGAAAGTCCTACGGCATACATGGAAAGGATAAAGAAAGAATGATTCGGCTCGAGTAATTGATTGGCCAGGTAAATCAATTCATTCAGCTTCTCTTGCAAGGTCCACTTCTCTCCTTCTGGTCCGCGGCCATACGGTGGCGGATCCATGATGATGCCGTTGTATTTATTGCCACGCTTCACTTCGCGCTTCACAAACTTCAAAGCATCTTCATATACCCAGCGTATGTCGGTGAGCTGATTGAGTTGCATGTTTTGATTGGCCCAGTTAAGCCCGGGCCGCGAGGCATCAACGTGAGTGACTTCCGCGCCTGCAGCTCTCGCCACCACCGAAGCCGCCCCGGTGTAAGCAAATAAATTAAGAACCCGTGATTTCTGGTTATTCCACCCGGCTACCGTATCAAAAATAAAATTCCAGTTTTCTCCCTGCTCCGGAAAAATTCCCACATGCCCAAAGCCGGTAAGCGCCAGGCGCAACGTGATTTCGAATGATTGACTTTCATACTTGATGTTCCAGCTGTCGGGAATATTCTTGAGTTTCTTCCAGCCTCCTTTCACCTCTTCACCAAAACGAAAATTATCTTTCTGCTCGCGCGTGAAGTGGGCATGAGCCAGCTTCTGCCATTCAGCATCAGTCAACACCCGTTCCCAGATGGCCTGTGGCTCCGGACGAATAAGGATCACATTCCCAAAGCGCTCCAACTTTTCAAAGTTGCCACTATCGAGCAGTTCGTACTCTTTCCAGGAGGCGGGGTGTAATAATTTCAGGTTCAAAATATTTTGTTCGTTGAAAACGGAGTAAAAATAAGAAGAATGTAATGAGTAAGCAGTATGAAATGCCTGTATCTAAGTATTTCAATATGATGATAGGATTTCAATGGGTAAATTCGACAGCGACATACCCGTGCGTGAGTAACAAAGTCAATAGGGAATTCAATATTTAATCTATAAAATTGATTGGCTGTTGAGACGGTAGCCCCAAAATAGCTTCCGCCAGATTGAGAATGAAAATAACGTTACTGTCCCTGCTCATATTCATAGCGCACACTGCGATTGGTCAGCATGCTTTTACTATTTTCGTTAAAGACCAGTCTACCAACCAACCGCTGCCAGGGGCTACGGTTCAACGGAAAGGGTTAAGTATTGGAAGCAGCGCTGACAAAAACGGAAAAGCCGAATTACAAAACATACCTGGCGGATCACAAGCATTCCTTGTTCGGTTTGTTGGCTATCAAACAAAAGAAATCCGGTTTGTTTTCCCGCTGGCTGATACGACAGCAACAATCATTTATTTAGTGCCCGAAGAAAAGGAACTGGAGGAAGTAATTATCAGCAC
>JAHEMS010000352.1 GCA_024643595.1 Bacteroidota bacterium | reverse complement strand
ATGTGGAAATGCCATGACATCAGGATTGATCAAAATAAAATCAGAGGACATCGTGACGGGATATATTTTGAGTTTGTAACGAACTCCCTCATCACTGGAAATTACAGTGAAGGCAATAAGCGATATGGGTTGCACTTTATGTTTTCACATAATAATGAATATCGTGATAATACCTTTATTGATAATGGTGCAGGAGTTGCTGTCATGTATACCAAGGGAGTGAAAATGATAAATAATCATTTTATTCATAACTGGGGATCCGCATCATATGGACTTTTATTGAAAGATATCAGTGACAGTTTTGTCATCGGTAATGAGTTTTCAGAAAATTCCATTGGTATTTTCATTGAAGGTGGTAGCAGAATACAATTTAAGGAAAATGAATTTAAACGAAATGGTTACGCCATTAAGTTGCAAGCAAATTGCGATGACAATGTCATAGCACGAAATAATTTTCAACAAAATACATTTGACTTAGTCACCAACGGTAGCCTGGTTTTAAATACAATTGATAGCAATTACTGGGACCGTTATGAGGGTTATGATCTTGATCGTGATCAAATTGGAGATGTTCCGTACCGCCCGATTGGCATGTATGGTATAATAGTAGAGAGAATGCCTACTGCGGTTCTATTGTGGCGAAGTTTTCTTGTTTTTTTATTGGATAAAGCAGAAAAAGCCATCCCCGTGATTACCCCTGAAAATCTTAAAGACAACTTACCTTCCATGAGAGCCTATGATTTTAATTAATGATTTATCGAAAAAATTTGGCAGGTTAACAGTACTTGATCAGGTTAACCTGAAAATGAATGCCGGAAAAAGTTATGCATTGGTAGGTCCTAATGGATCGGGCAAGACAACGCTTATCAAATGTGTGTTGGGAATGGTTAAACCTTCATCGGGATCTATTGAATTTAAAGGTCAGGATATCGAAAATGAGTGGAAATATCGTGAACAAATAGGCTACATGCCCCAGATTGGCAGATATCCTGAAAACATGAAAATTGGGGAACTGGTTGATATGATGAAGAATATTAGAAGGGAAGTTACTAGTGTGGATGAAGAGTTGATTGATTCCTTTAAGCTCTATAAAATATATGATAAAAAAATGCACACGCTTTCCGGGGGTACACGACAGAAAGTGAGTGCATCATTGGCATTTCTATTCCATGCTCCTGTTTTAATTTTGGATGAACCAACGGCAGGATTAGACCCTATTTCGGTGGAAATATTGAAAGAGAAAATATTGCATGAGAGACGAATGGGCAAACTGATGATTATTACTTCGCATATCCTTAGCGACCTTGATGAATTATCTACAGAAATGGTATACATCTTTGAGGGAAAGATACAATACAACAATTCCATTGAAGCGCTAAAGAAGGAAACCAATGAAACAAAATTAAACAAGGCAGTAACTACCTTAATTCGACAGAAGGAATTGTTGAACTCTATAACTGAGCAAGTATGACCCGCGTAATCCGATATATTTTCAATGACATATTAAGAACCCGTTTCATTCTCTTTTATACGGGGTTTTTATTGGTTAGCACATTTGCTCTTTTTCAACTGGATAGCGACTTTGGTAAAGTAGTACTGAGTTTGATGAATATCGTTCTGATGGTGGTGCCGTTAGTAAGTGTTGTGTTTACTACGATTCATTTTTTCAGTTCGTATGAATTTATCGAACTGATGTTGGCGCAACCGATTAATCGGAAGGTCATATTTTTAAGTGAATATATGGCTGTTGCCTCCTCACTCTGTATGGCCTACATTATCGGTGTAGGAATTCCATTTATAATGTTTGGAGCAGGTCAAAATGTGATTTCATTATTATTGACAGGCATTTTCCTTACCCTTGTTTTTGTTTCACTCGCTTTTTTATCTTCTGTGTTAACCCGCGATAAATCAAAAGCCATTGGTATTGCCCTCCTTTTCTGGTTTTATTTTTCCTTGATTTATGATGGTCTGCTGCTTTGGATCATTTATAGCTTCAGTGATTATCCGCTGGATAAAATTACATTATCGCTAATTGCGTTGAATCCCGTTGATCTGGCGCGTATTATTATGCTATTGCAACTTGATATTTCAGCGTTGATGGGCTATACGGGTGCATTCTATAAAAATTTCTTTGGCAGTAGCATGGGGGTCTTGTTTTCATCCTCTACACTTTTTCTTTGGGCCATGATCCCACTGCTATTGGCACTGAGAATATTTAATAACAAGGATTTATAGGTGTGATTGTCAATCAGCTAAATTCATAATGCGGTTATTACTATCGTATCTGCGAATACCTTTAATGTTATTGGCAGTCGTTAATCTGGTGGCCGGACTTTGGGCTGGAATAATAAGGATAGGCTGGAACATTCCGCTTACTTCTGTCGCAGCCCATCATGGCGCGATAATGCTGGGTGGCTTCTTGACTACTTTAATCGCACTTGAAAAGGCCATTCCACTGAAGCGCAATCTTGTTTTAATAATTCCTGCTATCAGCGCCATGAGTTTAATCATGGTGATACCAGGCTATTACCAAGTTGGCCTTTATTGCCTTGTGGCTGGCAGTTTTGGTTTATTCCTTATACATGCTTACTATTTGCATCTTCATCCACGCGATGCTTCTATTATATTGATGCTCATAGGTGCAGGAAGTTTGATGGTTGGAAATGTAATGCTAATGAAAACACAATTTTATCCTTCTTCATTTCCGTGGTGGATGGGATTTTTGTTATTTACCATTACTGCCGAGCGCATTGAGTTATCTAAGTTCTTACCGGTATCTGCTTCTATGAAAAAGTTGCTGGCAGGCTTTTTAGTATTATTCCTTCTAGGAATTGTAGCTCCGTTTCACGGGATAGGTAAATATGTTTCCGCTCTTGCAATGATTGGCATTGCCATCTGGATGTTACGACACGATGTCATACGAATTGGGTTGAAAAAGAAAGGCCTTATCAAATTCTCATCAGTGGCACTACTTATCGCTAATGGTTGGTTGATCGTTGATGGTCTATTCTTGATGCTGATGAATGAGACCGCTTATTCTTACGACATCATGGTACACAGCTTTTTTATCGGATATGCTTTTGCTATGATTTTTGCCCATGGACCAATTATTTTACCGGGAGTTCTGGGCATCATCTATAAGCCATTTCATCCGGTACTATATGCCTGGCTTTTCCTTGTCCAAGGTTCTCTTTTATTCAGACTTGTAGCGGATTCAATACTTAATTTAGCGTGGCGCAAATGGAGCGGTATTTTTACTGGTATGGGTATTCTATTATACTTTATTACTTTAGTCTTGATGGTGATTCACGAGCGCTTTCATTCGAAAGTTCGGTAAACTGACCAATCCGGTCTTTACTACCTTGAATCAATTTTTTCCTGACTGAATTTTTCCCCCGCTAAACTTCTTCTTTTACCATAAAGCATTCCATCATGTGATTAATAGTAATCTCGGCATTTATCAATTCTTCTGTGAACGCATCATTTTCTATTGGAATGGCCTTGTAATAGCGAATTCCTTCTAGCAGATTGATGGAAAACCGGTGACAATATTGAATTCTTTTTTCGTCATGCCCCGCTTGTTCTACTTGTTCTTTTAGGTAGTTCACATAAAGATTTAGTTCTTTTATAAACATGTGTGGCCGTGCCACACCCTCAATAAGATTCGCTCTTCCATAAATGTGATCGGTCATCTGTTGAAGAGATACGATTTGTGAGAAGTAAGCAATGTTGGGACCTGGGCAAATCGTCACACTCTTTAGATTTTTGAGGAAGGGCTGTTTGTATTCTAAACTGGCAGCATTACTTAATCCTATGCACAGGCATTCTTTCGCGTAGACTTCATTTAGTTGCTTCTTGTATTCATCAGGAGCTAAGTTCAATGATTGTAATTGACTTATTTTCAATTGCTGATATTCATGTGAGGCCGTACAAATAGGCTCGGTGGTGAACTCTGTATTAAATGCAAGGTGTTTTTCCGTGCAAGGACTACCAGATTTCCCCTTCAGGATCCGTTTCATTTTTTCTTTGTCCGAAGTTGTGCCTTTCAAATAATGAAAACGTACTCCTAAAGGTGAGTTGTTACTGAGCGTTACGTCATCTTCTGTGGCATCGCTCAAGAGTTTACGAGTTTTCTCATCTACCGTAGTGGCTTCCGGGCAAAGCAGGAATGGTGTTCCCCATCCGGTGCTATCAATTCTATAATAGTGAAGAAGCATTTCATTTTCTGCTGAAGTTCCTATTCCTCCCTGTGCCGTAATTTTAATGGGATGAGGAGTATCAAATGACATCTTTCCTTTTTCTTTAATGGCTTTGTGATAAACTTCATGCTGGGCTGTCCGCAATTCTTCCCTTTTGGATTTGAATTCCTCCAGAATAGGGCCCATTAAATATCCATCGGTAGCAAAGGCATGACCACCACAGTTTAATCCCGACTCTATACGAAATTCACTCACCCAAATTCCTTTTTTTGCGAGGTACTTTCCTTGGATCATCGCGGAACGATAGTCGCTTACTTTGATTACTATTTTTTTACTGAACATGCCCCATCCGATGGCATCGAAGGCAGTAAACTTTTCGAGGTAGTTGAATAGCCTTGGATTGAGCCCTGC
>JAHEMS010000351.1 GCA_024643595.1 Bacteroidota bacterium | reverse complement strand
AATAAAATCCTGCTTTCCTTTCGGACAAGTACACCATGTAGTTTTCCATCAGCAGGAAGAGCGAAGGCTTGTGGAAAATAAATTATCGGACTTGGGTTATAGCCAAGTAAGTTTTCAAGAAATAAAAGCAGGTATTGAAGATAGTTTTATGGCACTTATGAGGAGAACGAAAGAGAGTTAAAAAAGTGGACGGCAACCCATACAGGTTGTTCTCTTGGGTAACCCTCCATTTAAGTCAAAGTATTATGAATGTTATTTCCGTAAAAGATCTCACCAAGCGATTCGGCAATTTCACAGCCGTAGATCGTATCACCTTTGAGGTAGAGCAAGGAGAAATCTTTGGTTTTCTTGGGGCCAATGGGGCTGGAAAAACTACCGCTATGCGCATGTTATGTGGTTTGTCAATGCCCACCAGCGGAGAGGCCACAGTAGCGGGATATGATCTTTATAAGCATGCGGAAAAAATCAAAAAAAATATTGGGTACATGAGTCAGAAGTTTTCTCTATATGAGGACCTGACGATACGAGAAAACATCCGATTCTATGGAGGTATTTACGGATTGAATGATGGATCAATCAAATCAAAAACAGATCATTTGGTGGCTACATTAAAATTGGAAGACAAAGTAAATACGTTGGTGAAATCTTTGCCGCTGGGCTGGAAGCAGAAGCTCTCCTTTTCGGTAGCCATGATCCATGATCCTAAAATAGTTTTTCTGGATGAGCCAACAGGAGGAGTTGATCCAATCACGAGGCGTGAATTCTGGACGATGATTTTTGAGGCAGCTCATCGAGGCACAACGGTATTTGTTACCACGCACTACATGGATGAAGCGGAATATTGTAATCGGGTATCGATTATGGTTGATGGGCAGGTTGAAGCGCTAGGATCACCAGAGGTGTTAAAGACAAAATACGAAGCAAAGGACATGGGCGAAGTATTTTTGAAATTGGCAAGGAAAGCAAAACGGGGGGATGACTGATCAAAAAATATTCGTAATACAATAGAACGAAATCCAGGGGAATGAGGCAATTTCTGTTTTTTATTCGCAAAGAGTTTCTGCACGTATGGCGCGACTTGCGTACGATGCTTATACTTTTCGGAATGCCACTCATGCAGATTTTGATTTTTGGATTTGCCCTTACTAATGAAGTGAAAAATACACGAATTGGCATTCTCGATAACTCTAATGATGAAACAACACAAGCCATCACGCGACAACTGGAAGCCAGCCGTTATTTTGATGTTGTCGAAAATATTTCATCAAATGCGAAACTGGTTTCTTCCTTCCAGACGGGAACGATAAAACTTGCTGTTGTTTTTCCTGATCATTTTCAGGAACAGTTTCTCCATAATAAATTAGTTCAAATTCAATTAATCGGAGATGCAACCGATCCCAATACCGCGAATACCCTGATCAATTATGCTTCGGCCATAATTATGGATTATCAGCACGGCTTGCGCAATCAGGCCCAAATTCCTTATTCAATTAACACAGAGATGCGTATGCTTTATAATCCACAATTAAAAGGATCTTACAATTTTGTGCCAGGGGTGATGGCCATGGTGCTGATGCTTGTTTGTGCGATGATGACTTCCATTTCTATTGTTCGCGAAAAAGAAATGGGAACTATGGAAGTTATTCTGGTATCGCCGATTGTTCCGATTCGTGTGGTGATTGCCAAAATGGTGCCCTATTTCATTTTGTCAGCGGTGAACATAGCCAGTATTTTATTGCTTAGTGTCTTTGTGCTGGATGTTCCTATTCAGGGAAGTCTCGTATTGCTGGTGGCCGAGTGTTTGTTGTTTACGATCACTGTTTTGGCACTGGGTCTTCTCATATCATCGGCTGCAGATTCGCAACAAATTGCCATGCTGATATCATTAATGGGATTGTTTCTTCCAACCGTCATGCTGAGTGGTTTTATGTTTCCGATTGAAAATTTGCCTGTGCCATTGCGCGTTATCGCAAACCTGGTTCCGGCAAAATGGTTCTTTACCATCGTGAAGAATATCATGATCAAGGGTGTTGGATTTGAACATGTATGGAAAGAGACCCTCATTCTCATGGGCATGACCATTTTTTTTATGATGGTGAGTATCAAAAAATTTAAAGCAAGGCTGGAATGAGAGCGCTGATGATTTTACTGGAAAAGGAATTTCGCCAGGTGTTTCGCAATCCAGCCATCCTGCGGATGATGTTCGTCATGCCAGCTGTGCAATTGCTAATCATGCCGCTTGCCGCAGACTATGAAGTAAAGAATGTAAAAATTTGTGTTGTGGATTATGATCATTCCAGTTATTCACAAAAACTGATTCATAAAATAACATCAACGGATTATTTCACATTGGTTGACTACACCGACTCGTATGAAAAGGCGATAACTTATGTTGAACATGATGAGGCTGATTTGGTGTTACAGATCCCTTACTCATTTGAAGCTAACCTTGTTCGTGAAGATGGGGTCACCTTATTTTTGGCCATCAACGCCATCAATGGAGTGAAGGCCAATCTGGGTGGCGCTTACCTACGAAGTATAATTTCTGATTTCAATAATGAAATGCGCTTAGAATGGATACAGTTACCAAGACAAAATCCACAGCCGATGATCGATATAGCATCGATCAATTGGTTTAATCCTTTAATGAACTATCGTTATTTCATGGTGCCTGGTATCCTCGTCATATTGGTAACGATGGTGGGGGCGTTTTTATCCGCGTTGAATATTGTGAAGGAAAAGGAAATCGGCACGATTGAGCAAATCAATGTTACACCCATTCGCAAATATCAGTTTATTCTGGGCAAACTTATTCCGTTCTGGGTACTTGGGTTGGTGATTCTTACTATTGGCTTGTTGATATCCTGGATTGCCTACGGTATTGTGCCGGTTGGTAATGTGCTTACCATCTACATATTTGCTGGAGTTTATCTGATTTCTATTTTGGGTCTGGGACTCCTGACGTCAACCCTGGCCCATACACAACAGCAGGCGATGCTTCTCTCTTTTTTTATGATGATGGTTTTCATTTTATTGGGAGGTCTTTATACCTCTATTGACAGCATGCCGATGTGGGCCCAGATTTTTACAAAATTCAACCCGGTAAGTTATTTCATTGAAGTCATGAGGATGGTGGTGCTTAAGGGCAGTTCGCTGTATGACATCCGCACTCATTTATTTAAAGTCTTATTATTTGGGCTGGTGCTTAACGGCCTAGCGGTATGGTCTTATCGCAAACGCAATTAGTGTTCATTTTTGTAAATCGAGCTGTTCAGAATTATACAATTTTGAACGTATAGCAGAATCAAAACCTTCCAAATCTTCCAAAATTTCAATGATTTACTGTCCCAGTGGATTCTTGCATGGAAGTTGCTTCAAGAAATGGTAACTAACCGTTATCACAATGGCAGGCAAAAGTTCTACCTCCAGTACGACAGTACTAATGATATTAATACTGATCATCACTTTTCCGTTCTGGATCGCCATTGGGGGCGTGATCATCGGTTTGCTGGCCGGAATGTTTGGTGTCGCGCTGGGTTTGGTTGGGGCTTTATTTGGAGGAATGATTGCCTTGGTAGCATTGCCGTTCAAACTGCTTTTTGGCTGGAGCGACTGGTCTTGTAATTTTCCGTTCGGATTTTCAGGATTTCATCATAATGGATTTGTGTGGTTAGCACTCCTGATCTTAGCGGCCCTGGTAATCAGCAAAAGAAATAAATAACTTCAAAATTTAAGTGACTCACGCATTGTTTGAAGGTGGTTTATTAATGCATCCTGCCAGGTAATATCAGCATCCCATCCCTTGCCTAAAAAGATGTTTCCGTATTCAATATGCTTAATGTAATATTTATAAATCGTTTGATTGGCTGGAATGGTTTTTACATCTGCTTCCCCGTTTAAAAAATAAACCGTACTTAATGAGTTAGATAATTGGGAGAGATCATACCCTAAAATCTCTTTCGCTATGCTACCCTGCGTATGAAGAAAACGCACAATAGTTCTAAACCCACGACTACTTAATTCACGTTCTTCCAGCTTGGGGTCCACCAATTCATATTTCACTGGAAAATATTGTTTCAGGATTTGCTCCAGTTCAGCATCGTCTTTTTCATTCCCCCACTTTGGAACGGCAACTTTAAAAGAGACCGCATCAGACGTGAATGTCTCATTTCGCCTGCCGGTGAAATATTTTAATTTCACATTGGTTTCTGGATATTCATTCACCAGTAAGTTTTGCTTTTTTTGAGTACTGACTGCAGATCTATAAATCGTAGTCAGCATATCACCTAATATTGGCGTAGTATGTTTCCAGGCAGGTGCGGAATTGTCCACCAGATCTTTTGTGTTGTTGTATCGGACGAAGGTGAGTGAATAGTCTTTTTCCTTCTCAAAGAAAATCAAAAATCCAATAGCGCGACTGGAGAGATAGCCGGTGAAGACCTTTAAAGGATCGGGCCCAGCCAACGCATAATCGGTAATAATATAGGCTACGGCATCAATACCGGTTTGCTGAAATGCTTTCTGAGTTTCTTCAAGATCTTTATTCGATATGGACTCATCATAAAGCACAATTGATCTTTTGCTTAACAAACCCTCGGGAACGGCATCTTCAAAAGTGAGTTTGTTTAATACTTCTGACTTTTCCGTTAC
>JAHEMS010000350.1 GCA_024643595.1 Bacteroidota bacterium | reverse complement strand
TGGTAGCGTCAATGCCAATGTAATTAGCCAGGTATTTGTGAGGAATTAACTGTAAAATATGTGGGCTGCGTTTGAGTAGTTTTCTGAATCGCTCTTCCGATGAATAGGATTGCAATTCAACCAGACGATCCAGCACGCCGGAAAGAGCGATCGTTATACCTTTTCTCACAAGTTTTTCAATGGCAGGGTATTCTTCCATAAGGGCAAAAAGATGCTGCACCGGTGCCCGAAGAAATTTGGACGCTGTCAGTGTTTCATAGTAATACTTGGATGGCTCCTGTACCATCAGTGCGTCCAGTACACCTCCGAAAGAAGGGGCATATGTAAATACCAATGTTGCTTCACGATTTTGATCATCGAAGTAATACACTCGTTGTATGCCTTCGGTGACAAAGTAGAGGTACTCTTCATGTTGACCGGCCAGGGTAAGCTGTGTTTTCCTTTTCGCAGCGTATTCAGTCCAAATACCAAAAAAAGCTAACCATTCTTTTTCGGAAAGAGGCTGGATGGTAAAGGCAAGTTGTTTTAATGGAGAATCAGTTTCGATCATTGGGGTACGAATCATTTGTATGCCTAATTTGTGTACTTATTTATAAGATTCAAAGCCTGATGTACCATGCTAATTAATTTATTCGCCACGATTGCTTTGCGGTGTTAATGCTACGGACATGAATTGTATTGTGATAAGCGGTGCTTATTTATTCAAAAAAAATAATTCCTTCGTATATTCTTGATATAATTAAGAAGAACATAATAAAGCACCATATGATTTCCAGAAGAGACTTCTTGAAAAACACAGCTACAGTAGCGATTGCAGCATCTGGTTTCCCGGCCTTAAGTGCAGTTGCCGCAGGGAATAAAAGAAAAAGCCCGGGCATTCAATTGTATACGGTAAGAAACGAAATGCTTGCTGATGCCATTGGCACACTTAAACGTGTTGCCGCCCTTGGATTCAAGGAGATTGAATCCGCCCGTAGCGATAAAGGAAACTATTACGGACTTTCTCCCAAAGAGATAAAAAAGGTTTGCGATGATCTGGGAATGAAGCTAAGAAGCGGTCACGTTCATGTCGATGATGAATGGCAAAAGACGCTTGACTTTGCCAGCGAATCTGGTCAGGAATATTTAATCTGTTCTTCTATGCCCACCCAAGGCCAAACGGTAGACAACTATAGGCGAGTGGCTGATTGGTTTATGAAGAATGGCGAGGAGTGTAAAAAAAGAGATCTCAAGTTTGGCTACCATAACCATGATTACGAATTCGAAACCGAAAATGGTAAAGTGCTTTATGATGTGTTGTTGGAAAACACAAATTCATCATTGGTTCATATGGAGTTGGACTTGGGCTGGGTAAAGGTTACCGGAAATGATCCGCTGGATTATTTTAAAAGATTTCCAGGTCGGTTTCCACTGTGGCATTTAAAGGATATGGATCCTGTGAAAAAGGAAAGTACTGAATTCGGAAAGGGAAATTTGCCAATTGTTGAAATCCTGAAAAACAAAGAATTATCTGGATTAAAATATTTCTTTGTCGAGCAGGAGGAATACACCTCTTCACCCATCGAAAGCTTGAAATACAACCTGGCCTATTTGAGCAAACTGAAATATTAATAGCCAGGAACTACCTATTGTGATTTGGTATTTTTTGAAAAATAAAGTTTTGAAATAATAGCAAGAATACGTTCTGTTAAATTGAATCAAGGGGCCTTCTCTCGTGATCCATATTTCGAGATTTCTTTAGTTCAGATGGAGTAAGTCCCGTTATCTTTTTGAATTGACCTGAAAGGTGTGCAACGCTACTGTAACCTAATCGATCCGCAATTTCACTTAAGCTTAGCTCGTCATAAAAGAGAAGCTCTTTCACGCGTTCAATTTTTTGGTGTATAATATATTGCTCAAGCGTGATGCCTTCCATCGAAGAAAAAAGACTGCTCAGGTATCCGTAATCGTAATGGGCTTCATCGGCTAGCAAGGTAGACCAATTCACTTTGAGGTTAAGCCGCTCGGAATGATGAATGAGTTGGATTATTTTCTTCTTCATGTTTTCGATAATGCGTGCCTTGCGGTCGTCAATGCGTTCAAAACCGACAGCCATCAGGGCCTCGTCAATTTCTTTTTGCTTTTCATTGGATAGAATTTCTTCCTTCAATGATACTTCCCCTAACGCTACTTTTTCTGGATGGAGTCCAAGCTTTTCCAGTTCCTGTTTCACGACCATTTTACAACGGTCGCAAACCATATTTTTAATGTACAACGTTGTCATAAATCAAAGATAATAATCCATTATGGTTCTTTATAAATGACCATGGAATCTGGTTAACTATTGAGCGCTTGTCCTTTCCCAACAATGTATGGTTAATTATAGGATATGCTATATTTGATAGATGCAACATTTCATGAATAATCGCCATCGCATTCTTTTTTTATTGACCTTTCTTCAGGTAACATTCGTCTTTTCTCAAAAGATCAATTACACCTGGTGGGATCCTTCAAAGAATCAATTTTCAGTAATAGAAGGTCAGGCCTCAAATCAAGTAAAGAGTCCCTATGACCGCCTTTCCGCGAATGCGGAAAAAACAGTAAGGAAAGATGTTTGGGATTTGTCTCGTCATTCTGCCGGATTAATGCTGCGTTTCAAATCCAATGCGGATCAAATTATTGTCAGGTATAAAGTGACGGGTGAAAAGGCGATGCCACATATGCCTGCTACCGGAGTAAGCGGCGTCGATTTATATGCGGTGAGTTCCGATGGAGATTGGTTATGGTGTGCCGGTAAATATGTGATGGGTGACACTATTGTATACCGGTTTACAGGACTTACGCCTAATGATCCTTATCATCAAAAGGGACGGGAGTATCGGCTGTATTTTCCACTATATAATATTGTTGAATGGTTAGAAGTTGGCGTTCCTGGTGGAGCCGCATTTAATCCATTACCGGTCCGTAAAGAAAAGCCAATAGTAGTTTATGGTACCTCCATTGCACAGGGTGGTTGTGCTTCACGGCCTGGAATGGCCTGGCCTGCGATCCTTGGAAGAAAACTGGATCGGCCATTAATTAATCTTGGATTTTCCGGAAATGGAAGATTGGAGAAGGAAGTTATCGACCTTATGGGCGAGATCGATGCGAAAATGTATGTGTTGGATTGCTTACCCAATCTGGATGCTTCGGATGTTGCTAAATCAGAAACGGTAAAAAATCTGGTTATTCAATCGGTGAGATACCTTCAGCAAAGAAATCCTAATACACCGGTTTTACTGGTAGAGCACTGTGGCTTTACTGATGAATCCCTTAATTCTTCTCACAAAAAAAATGTGAACGCATTAAACCAGGCGCAACGGTTAGCTTTTCAACAACTAAAATCAGAGGGAAATAATAATTTGTATTTGTTATCGAAAAAGGAAATTGGATTATCGATGGATGGTACGGTGGATGGAATTCACCCAAACGATTTAGGCATGCAAGACTATGCAGATGCTTATGAAAAATTAATACGAACAGTAGTGAACGAACCTATGGGGGAATATCCAACCACTCAACCACGAATTCAAAACCGAGATGCAAAAGTATATGATTGGGATAGTCGTCATCAGGAGATCCTTTCGTTAAATAAAAGCAAACCACCCAGAATTGTTTTTTTTGGAAACTCCATCACGCATTTCTGGGGGGGTGATCCGAAAACATCTATGGTGAATGGCATGGATTCCTGGAATCAATTTATGGAGCCCTTGGGGGTTAGAAATTTTGGTTATGGTTGGGATCGAATCGAAAATGTTTTGTGGCGGGTATATCATGACGAGCTTTTAGGCTATGAAGCAAATCAGATTGTCATACTGATCGGGACGAATAATATTTCAATTAATTCCAATACTGAGATTCTTGAAGGATTAAATTTTCTTATTCAAGCTATTAAATCACGCCAACCGAAAGCGGATATTTTATTATTAGGAATTTACCCTCGCAGAAATGATGAGCTTAAGATTGCTGAATTAAATCAGGGGGTTGTAGCTGTTGCTGGATTAATGAATGCCCGCTACCTGGACGCGGGTAAGGTACTTCTCGACGAGAATGGCAAAATCAACGAAACTCTTTTTACTGATGGGCTGCATCCTAATGCGGAGGGATATAGAAAATTAGCACAGTGGATGACTCCCTACCTGAAGCCCGCTGAAAAAATCCAGCCTGTTAAAAAGCGGCAAACTAAATCATTCAATTCACATTAATTAATCCTACTAGTATGTTGATGATGACCATTGTCATTTTATAAATAGGTTAAGATTCATTACTTCATTCAAAGTACGGATGGCTTATCAGGATGCCTCAAAATGGCATAGATGGATTGCTTGAAGATATTTATATAGAATTTGGAATAAATGTAACGAGGCATGCGTGTTACAAGTGTTATTATATATCAAATACTATGCATGGGTGAACTCTAAAAAATTACAGCAAAAAAGAAGCGGCAATTAAAGGCCACCGTTTTAAAATAATTAACTTTAATAATGATACAATTAAATCAGCATGCTGCCCTCTATACAGATTATTATGAACTAACCATGGCGCAAGGTTATTTCCTTTCGGGAATGGCGGAGAAGAAAGCGTGTTTTGATTATTTCTTTCGAAAGCTACCGTTTAAAGGTGGATACGTGGTGTTCGCAGGACT
>JAHEMS010000349.1 GCA_024643595.1 Bacteroidota bacterium | reverse complement strand
CTTCAGGCAAAGCTAAAGCAGCAGGTGCATCCGATGGTTTTGTGAAAGTAATTTTTGACGCTAAATATGGTGAGTTTTTAGGGGCTCATATGATTGGTGCTAATGTGACCGAAATGATTGCAGAAGTTGTGGCAGCACGTAAATTGGAAACAACAGGTCATGAAATCATTAAAACGGTACACCCTCACCCTACCATGAGTGAAGCAATTATGGAAGCCGCTGCCGCTGCCTATGGTGAAGTAATTCACTTATAAGAAATAATAATTTCAAAAGAATGAGACGGAGGGATATTTTGCCCTCCGCTTTCTTTTGGTGCTGGTATGGTGAGATTCTTCATTGCGTTGTAAAATGATAATGATCAGGCGAAATCAAATTAAAAATCCTTAGTTTTAAGCCTCAAAAAAAGGATATACAGGTTATCATGTTTAATAAATCAGCTCAGTATATTATCCGTTTTCGATTACACCTCATCATGGTGATTGGTTTGGTAACGATAGTTATGGGTTACTACGCATCGAAAGTAGAAATGAGCTATGATTTTATCCGCACGGTGCCACCTAATGATCCTGAAATGGTTTTTTTAAGTCAGTTTAAAAACCAATTTGGTGAAGATGGCAACATGATGGCAATCGGCATAAAGGATAGCGCTATCTATAAATTGGAGTATTTTCAAAAACTTAAGCACTTCAGTAATCAAATCAAACAGATTGATGGTGTTAATGAAGTCCTGTCGCTTCCGCTCCTAAGGGTGATATTAAAAGATACTGTTGAAAAGAAATTTTATCTCAGCCCATTATTCCCAAACGACATTTCATCACAACAACAGCTAGACAGCCTGCTGGCAATTGCCCGTGACCAGAAATTTTACATGGGTCAACTGGTGAACATTGATAACGGAGCCACCTTAATATTGGCTCCAATGAAAAAGGAGTACGCCAACTCCGCCAAAAGACTGGATGTTACCAACAGCCTGATTAAAATAGGAGCTGAATTCAATGCGCAAACGGGAATCAAAATCCATTATGCCGGATTACCCTTCGTGCGTTCAGTAATGGCACAGCAAGTGCGGGCAGAACTTTCGTTTTTCCTTTACCTGTCGGCTATTGTAACCGGATTGATTATGCTCGCGTTTTTCCGTTCGTTTCGCGCAGTCATTTTTTCCATGATCATGATCGGAGTGGTGGTTGTCTGGACGATCGGTACTATCGCCTTGCTAGGTTATAAAATAAGTCTGCTGAGTGGACTCATTCCTCCGGTGATTGTTACCATCGGTATTACTAATGCCATCTATTTGTTAAACAAATATCACCTCGAGTATGTAATCAGGAAAAATAAAATGGAAGCTATTGAGGCGGTAGTGAAAAAGATGGGCCTTGCCACTTTTCTTACTAACCTCACAGTAGCCATTGGTTTCCTCACCTTATTGTCAACCGATATTACCGTATTGCGCGAGTTTGGTATTGTTGCGGGCATAAACATCATCTCCTTATTTGTTGTCAGCCTGGTCATGATTCCCAGCATTTTATCATGGATGCCTGAACCATCATCCAAACATCTTCGTCATTTGAATTTTAAAATACTGGGAGGTTTTGTTAAGCTCATCGACCTGATGGTGCATCGTCATAGAATGGTGATTTATTCCGCTACTGTGGGCATAACCATAATTGCCTTGTTTGGCATGATGAGACTCTACTCCGTATCATTCATGGTAGATGACATCCCTGAGGATAGCGACATTAAAAGGGATCTTAAGTTTGTTGAAGAAAATTTCAATGGAATTATGCCGTTGGAAATTCAAGTGGACCTGAAAACAAAAAGAAGGAAGCCCTTACAGAATCTGAAAGTGGCAAAAACTATTGACGCATTCGAATCTTCGCTGGATTCAATTTCGGTTACCTCAAGACCTATTTCCATTCTCAGTTTTATTAAAGCATCGCGACAAGCCTATTATGGAAATAATCCGGATTGGTATGGTTTGCCAACCTCCGACCTGGAGGCAAAGTATGTTTTAGGTTACCTGAAAGGTCAAAATGACAACAGCGGACTCTTTAATTCTTTCGTGGATTCAACCTATAGTAAAATGAGGATTTCCATGCAGATGGCGGATATTGGTTCAATCAAAATGGATTCCCTCGTAAATCAGGTGATTGAACCGAAAGCGGCTGTATTGGTTGGTGATCTCAAAAATATATTAAAATCAAAAAGTGATGAGGTAATAGTTACCGTCACGGGATCATCAAAAATATTCATCAAGGGAAATAAGTTTCTGATTGAAAACCTGACCGAAAGTTTAATTCTCGCCTGTATTCTAATTACGCTTTCTATGGCCTTCTTGTTTGCGAATGCTCGCATGATTTTAATTTCGCTGATTCCCAACCTGATTGCGTTGATGATTACGGCTGGTTTGATGGGCTATTTCAAAATCCCGCTTAAGGCAAGCACGGCATTGATCTTTAGCATTACGTTTGGTATTTCTGTAGATAATTCTATCCGGTTTTTAGCCAAGTACCGCCAGGAATTACGCGCGAGTGGATTTTTTGTGCCACGCTCGGTGAGTGAAAGTATTTTGGAAACCGGTAAGAGTATTATCTACACTTCGATCGTGCTGTTTGCAGGCTTTATCATTTTTGCTTTTTCAGACTTTGGAGGAACTGTTGCTTTGGGCTTGCTGACTTCTACAACATTGATAATTTCCATGTTTACCAACTTGATTTTGTTGCCTTCATTAATCATGACATTTGATAAGCCCAAAAAGAAGAAAGAACATCTTTTAATCGATGATTTGGAGCCAAATTTTTATGGAGAAGAAGAAGACGAGGAGATTGATCTGAGCAAAATCAAAATCCATGATCGAATGGGTTCAGCACAATAAAATCAGCCTCTATTATCCAGTAAATCTATTATTGTCTATTTCATTTCCTGGTCAGGATTACTGATTATCAATGGACAAAAAAACCTAAATTGCGGCCTTATTTTTAAAGAGAAGTGAGTAAATACAGAGAATTTAAGGAATTGAACCTGGCCCAGCTGGCTTCGGATATTTTAGCCTTTTGGCAACAGGAGAAGATTTTTGAAAAATCAGTTTCAAATCGCGAAGGATCGCCCTCATTCACTTTTTATGAAGGCCCTCCATCAGCAAATGGCACCCCGGGTATCCATCATGTCATGGCCAGGACCGTAAAGGATATTTTTTGCCGTTTCAAAACGCTGCAGGGCTTTCAGGTAAACCGCAAAGGCGGCTGGGATACTCATGGACTTCCTGTTGAATTACAGGTCGAAAAAGAATTAGGTATCACTAAAGATGATATCGGAAGAAAGATTTCAGTGGAGGAATATAATAAGAAGTGCCGCGAAACGGTGATGAAATACAAGGACCAGTGGGACGATCTTACGATGAAAATGGGGTACTGGGTTGATTTGGATAATCCATATATCACGTATGAGAAAGATTACATTGAATCATTGTGGTGGATTTTAAAGCAACTGTACGACAAGAAATTATTGTATAAAGGTTATACCATTCAACCTTATTCACCTGCAGCCGGAACCGGTTTGAGCTCACATGAATTGAATCTGCCAGGTTGTTATAAAGATGTGAAGGACACTTCCATTGTGGCGCAGTTTAAAGTGAGCCGGAATAGCAAGTCTGAATTTCTTTTCAATCAAGTGAGCGGAGAGGTTTTCATTCTTGCCTGGACTACCACGCCCTGGACACTTCCTTCTAATACAGCTCTGGCGGTGGGAGAGAAGATCAAGTACATGCTGGTGAAAACCTTCAACAGCTATACGTTCAAACCAATATCCGTTATTCTTGCCAAAGACCTAATTGGAAAATATTTCCCTGACAAGAACAAAGATTTAAAGCTTGAAGAGTACAAAGCCGGTGATAAGGGCATTCCTTATGAGATCATCCAGGAGTTTACCGGAAAAGATTTGATGGGTATTCGCTATGAACAACTCATGCCTTATCTACAACCATTTTATGATGTTGATAAAGCTTTCCAGGTAGTTGCCGGTGACTTCGTGACCACAGAAGATGGTACAGGTGTGGTGCACACCTCCCCAACATTTGGAGCTGATGACTTTAGGGTCGCAAAGCAAAATGGAATTCCGGCATTGACTATCAAAGACGAACTGGATAATGAAGTACCTACTGTAGATAAGAAAGGAAAATTTATTCCTGTCATAGGAAAGCAGCTGGCGGAAGGAGTGAAGAATTTTGGAATCAAAACGCACAAGCCACTTGGTGCTGATGATTTTTATGTTAAAAATTATACCAATGAAGATGAAAATAATCCGGACTATAAAAGTACGGATGTAATCATCTCCATTATTTTAAAAGAAGAGAATAAGGCCTTTAAGGTAGAGAAGTACGAACACACTTATCCGCATTGCTGGCGCACAGATAAGCCTGTTTTATATTATCCACTCGATAGTTGGTTTATCAAAACTACGGCATTAAAAGATAAGATGGTGGCATTGAATAAGACCATCAACTGGAAACCAGAATCAACAGGCACCGGAAGATTTGGTAATTGGCTGGAGAACCTGGTGGATTGGAACCTGTCACGCTCACGTTATTGGGGAACACCACTTCCGATTTGGAGATCAAAAGATGGGAAGGAAGAAATCTGCATTGGTTCTATTGATCAACTCACTAATGA
>JAHEMS010000348.1 GCA_024643595.1 Bacteroidota bacterium | reverse complement strand
TACAGAGCAGCAGATTCGTAACGGTAATGGTGCAGAAAAAAATCAGTTTGGACTCAAATCATCCAGGCTATTAAATTTCCTTCCCAAACCTGTCACAGCACCAACATTGAAAAATCCCAACACTTTAGCACCACTGCTATTAACATTTATGATGTTGGTTCCAACATTGGCCAACGGTGTTGCAAAAAGCTCGCTAAACCCGCCCGGGCGATTGGTTTGAATACTTACCTCGTTTAAGAAATTAAATCCCGCTTCAGTAACTGACTGGATCTGCACATAAACTGAATCACCCACCTCATAGGGAGATTCGAATCCTCCGTTACCATTATCATCGAAAGGATTTATTGCTCTTCGAATGGGTGCAATAAATGGAACTCCATTGAAGTTACCCCCTTTTGAAAATCCTGCATCATAAGCGGTAACAATTTCACTCGGTTTTAACAACTGCTCAGAATTCTTAAACGTCTTAATCCAATACGTGTCATTTGGCTCCAACGGATCGGTTGCCCAGAACTCAGCCTGATACCAATCATCTAAAAACTGACCGCCTTCCTGAAGGAAAAAAGTAATACTGTCGATCGCCGGTGCACGTCCCATACGTGCCTCCGCTATAAACGTATCCATGCCAACCACTACTGATAAATCATATTTTAGGCCTATCGTACCAAATACTTCGCTGCCAGAAGGCATCCATACATATTCACCAGGTTTCAATTCTGCGAATGAATAGACTTTGCCATTTTCATCCGTCACCATCACTGTAGCGCCTGATACTCCCGGTGGTAACGCATTTTCAAAATAAGGTTGTGACCGTGAAAGAAAAATTTTCTGCGATCCTGGTGCGTTATTCAGCCATGCATCAATCACCAGTACCGGACTTGCTTCTTCAAGAACCGGATCGATTATTTCGTCACATGACGAAAATATTATGAAGGAGGAAAGAACAAAAAATAATAAATAATAAAAACGCATATCGAAAATCAGAATTTAAAGTTGTAGGAAACGGAAG
Source organism: Bacteroidota bacterium (assembly GCA_024643595.1). Taxonomy (GTDB): domain Bacteria; phylum Bacteroidota; class Bacteroidia; order Cytophagales; family Cyclobacteriaceae; genus ELB16-189. Next base: position 3,658 of record JAHEMS010000348.1, on the reverse strand, counting down.
GTATCACGGTGCCAATAATCGACAACTGACGAGCTTCGCTGTTGATGGGCGCTCCTTGCGCTACACGATCTTTACCCTGTGTGAAATATATAGAGAAAGGATTTTTACGCGCATACAAATTATAAACACCAAATACCCAGTGGTCTGAATGATTTCTAACTTTACCATTTCGTTTTACAGTCTTGCCTTCCAAGCGAAAGGATACATCCAATCGATGGTAAGCTGGCAGCCTTACATTGTTTCTGCTCTCCAGCGCGTTGTAGGGAACAAGCATACCTTGAACAACAAATCGGGAAGTCGGGAAGGTAGAAGGCGTGCCACTTATCAACGTAAAATTGGCAGAAGCAGACCAACGTTTATTCAAATCATAGAATCCGCTAAGCTTAAGATTGTGAGTCTGATCGAAGCGTGCCGCATACCATGCATCACGGTTAATGCCTTTAATTTTAAGTTCAGTACGGGCTAACGTGTAGGCGGCCCAGCCCGTAAACCGACCCACTTTTTTCTGGAGATAAAACTCCAAGCCATAGGCACGCCATTGCCCCGGAAGTAAGTCACCTTCCAGAAACTCGTTGATCAGCAAATCTGCACCATCGATATAATCGATCTGATTCTGCGTCTTTCGGTAATAAGTCTCTACCGAAAACTCAAACATTTTTTCCTTTCCAAAATCCCGGAAATATCCAATTGCCCACTGATCGCTCAGTTCTGGTTTCGTGTTATTGCTGCTGGGAGTCCATACATCCAACGGATTGGATGCGGTAGTATTGGAAATTAAATGCAGGTATTGCGCCATGCGATTATAACTTGCTTTAATAGAACTCACATCATTTAACTCGGCTTTTATCGAGAAACGAGGCTCAAAATTCTGGTAGGTAGAAGTTACTTCACCAGCCTCAAAAGTCTTCTCGCTCACGGGCGTTCTTCGTCTGCCTGGAATAGTATCGTTATAGGTGTATTGTGTGCCTGGGCCATAGCCAGCGAAGTAGGAATAGCGCAGGCCATAGTCAACCGCAATTTTTTTTGAAAGACGCTGACTGTTTCCAATGTAGAGAGCTGATTCCAGATTGTATTTTTCTGGCAAACTGATATCAATCTGATTTCCATTGGTAGCGCCTGAAGCATTGGCAGGCTCAAAAGAATAATAATTTACTTCCGCGCCAAATGAAATCTCGTTGTTGGCATTTACAAAATAACTGAATGAAGGCTTAAAGGTGACATTGCGTATCGATGATTTCCATTTGAAGTTATCAAGATCATTTTCTCCAAACCGCAACGAATAGTCATAGCGACTGAAAATACCGGAGAAGTTGGCAAATAAACGGTCATTGAATATTTTATTCCACCGAATAGTACCCGTATTATTTCCCCAGGAAAAACCTTGGTTCTTGTCAAAGAAAAATCTATCGCGTCCTGTATACCCCGAAATGAAAATTCGATTTCGCTTATTAATATTATAGTTAGCTTTTCCAGTCAGGTCATAAAAATTTAATGCACCACCTTCCTTCAATAAATCTACAAAAGGACGAGCAAGCACATCCGCGTATGAACGTCTGCCTGCCACGATAAATGAACCATTCCCCTGAAACAATGGGCCTTCTACAGCCGCTCGACTAAAAATTGTACCTATTCCACCGTTAACTTCATAGTCCTTATTATTACCCTCCTTCATACGCACATCCAGCAATGACGCAATACGACCGCCAAATTGAGCAGGAACAGCACCTTTATAAAGTTTGGTGTCTTTTACCGCATCGGGGTTAAAAACAGAAAAGAACCCCAGCAAGTGAGAGGAGTTATACACGGTGGCTTCATCCAGCAGGATAAGATTTTGACCAACGCTTCCTCCACGAACATTAAAACCTGAAGCGCCCTCACCCACGGTAGAAACCCCTGGCAATTGTTGAATGCTTTTGATCACATCTGGTTCTCCAAGGAAAGAAGGAATCTTTAAAATTGTTTTTATATCCAATCGATTGGTGCTCATTTCCATGGATTTTACTCCTTCCTGTTCGCGTGTTGATGTTATAACTACCTCTTCGAGCTGTTTCCCTTCAGCCTCGAGTTCTATATCCAGACGAGTATTTTCATTTAGGACAAGTGAACTGGCTTGCGTAGCAAAACCGATATAACTTATTTCAATATCATAGTTATCAGCCGGGAGTGTGAGGGAATAGAAGCCATATACATTCGTTGTTGCACCCGTGCTGAGCGCTTTGACATATATGGTGGCCCCAATTAACGCTTCGCCATTGGCAGCATCTTTAATATAGCCACTAACCGTAAATTTTTGCTGGCTAACACCCAAAAACGGCAGGAAAAGCAAGAAAATTAATAATCTGAACATGAATGAGTATAACATTATTGCACTAACCCTAAACCACCCCAATTGGTTACATTTGATAAAAAATAAATTTTACCTGGATCTATGTTTAAAAAATTAAAAGAACTTTATCAGGAATATAAAGCGTATGTGAGGGTTGACCTGATCATGTATGGCGTTATGATACTCCTTATTATTCTTTATTTTATTTTTACTGTGGCCACGCAATAATTCCTATAAAAGAATTTCACGAACATTGTCAGTAATTTTTTCCGCCAATTCATCCGTAGGCAAATCATTAATATCCTTTCCAAAGGGATCCTCTATTTCCTCGGCAATTAATTCAACACTCAGTAAAACAAAAGTGATGATCACCACAATCGGTACGGTAAGGTAACCAGAGGTGGTAACAAAAGCCATGGGCAGGGTAATTACATACATGAAAATAAATTGCTTGATGTACATACTGTAACTGTATGGGATAGGCGTGTTTTTTATCCTCTCGCAAGCACCCAGAATATCCGAAAATTCCTTTAATTCTCTGTCCAATAGTAAAAGCTGATCACCCGAAAAAGTTTTGTTTTTATACAGTTCATTGACGCGCGTATACATCATCGAAGAAAGCCGATTGGGAACATGCTTAACGCTCCTCAGGTTATCAAGAAAGTGTTCGTCCATAACTTCAAACTCACTCAACTTAGCGCCTTGCCGCAAATGTTCCTTTACGGAAAAAACAAAGTTAGGGATCATATAGGCAAACCATCGGCGCTCATCTGAATCTTTTTTATCCAGAAATGCATTTAATTTATGCGCTAAATTGCGGGTGTTATTGACAAAACTGCCCCAAAGTTTGCGCCCTTCCCACCAACGATCATAAGAAGAATTTGTGCGGAATACCAGGAAGAGACCGAGCACAATACCCAACAGGGAATGCATGGATATCGTTGTGCGAAAATCACTTTCATGAAACCGGAGTACATCCAACAAAAGATAGCAGACTCCGGTAGAATAAACACCAATAAAAATAAGGGCAGGTGTAAGCGTTCTCATCACCGCCCGGCTATACCGGTGAAACACCAACGAAAACCAAACTTTGGGATTATAATTAACCATAAGGGCGTAAAATACGTCTCATTAAATTAGTAAAGAAAAAAAACAAAAATATTTTAAGATCAATATTATCCTTGCTTGTAAAGGAATTTGAAATATCCTGCCAACCAATCAGAGCGGATAAATAAATTAAACTTGCCTTACATATTACTAATGCCGTATTTCGAATCCTGAAAATCCAGGTTATGCGAAATTTATACCTTACTATCATCCTTATATTAACAG